>NZ_BAAHXP010000007.1:0-90562 GCF_054656715.1 Hydrogenobaculum acidophilum | reverse complement strand
TGATCGTGGTAGACTTGTAAATCGTGGCAGACTTGTAGGGCGTGGTAGACTTGTTTGGCGTGGCAGACTTGTAAATCGTGGCATACTTGTAGGCGTGGTAAGTAAGTGTCTATAGTGTGTGTGAACTTGTGCAGATGATACTTAGTATAGATTACGGGACAAAGAGAATAGGTGTTGCCCTAGGAGATAAAAACCTTAAAATATGTAAGCCATTCAAGATAATACCAAACAATAACAATCTCTTAAAAGAGTTAAGAAATATCGTAAAAGCTTACAACATAGAGCTTATAGTGCTTGGATATCCGCTTACTCCATCTGGGAAAGAAGGTCAAAGGGCAAAGAAGGTGAAAAAGTTTTACGAACTTTTAAAAAAAGAATTAAATATAGATATAGTACTCCATGATGAAAGATATACAACCTTTGAAGCAAAAAGCCTAAGCAACGAAAAAGAGATAGACCATATAAGTGCTTATATAATATTAAAAGAGTATGTGGAAAGCCAAAGCTCGTTGGAAAGCCAAAACGACTAAACAGAAAATTTTTGTATTGATAGGCATGATGCTTATCCTCGGTTTTTGGCTTTTAAGACCTCACATAGTAAATAAAACTATTGATATATATGGGCTTACCAAAGAAGAGGCTATAAATAAAATATCAAAAGACGGTATAGCCAACAAATATGTTTTAAAACTTTTACTTGATATAACGGGTGCCCACATAAAATACGGAGAATACAGATTTAAAGGGCTTGTAAGTCCTTTTGAAGTTTATAGAAAACTAACAAGAGGAGATTTTTTGCTTCATAAAATCACAATACCAGAAGGTTTTGATATATACGAAATTGCAAATAGGCTTCAAAAAGAAGGCATATGTCCTAAAAAGGATTTTCTAAAATATGCAAACGACAAGTCTTACGCCAAAACCCTTGGATTAAATGCCAATAGTTTTGAAGGGTATTTGTTTCCAGATACATATTTTTTGTATAAGCATGAAAACCCAAAAGATATAATATATATGATGTATCAGGATTTTAAAGAAAAGATGAAAGAAAATCATTTAAACCCTACCAAAGACCAGATTATAATAGCTTCTATAGTGGAAAAAGAGGCTAAGTTTTTAAAAGATAAACCCATAGTGGCATCTGTAATATACAACAGGCTTAAAAAGGATATGCCCCTTCAGATGGACTCTACTGTCATCTACGCGCTAAAAAAAGAGGGAAGATGGAACGGTAAACTCACCAAAAAAGATTTTTCTATAAAAAGTCCTTACAACACATATTTAGTTAAAGGTCTTCCCCCAACCCCTATCTGCAATCCCGGTATAAACTCTATAAAAAGTGCCATAGACCCAGCCAAATCAAAATATCTATACTTTGTAAGCGATAAGTCTGGCAATATCTTTTTCAATAAAAGCCTAAAAAACCATATAAAAGCTGTAAAAAAAGTGGAAGGATGATATGAACGCAAAAGAGTTTTTAGAAAAGGTACAACTAAACCAGAAAATACCCACATCTACGCTTATAGTATCCACCAAAAAAGACATAGATAGCTTAGCGCTTTCTTTTGCAAAAGGCATCCTCTGTGAGAAAAAAATACCTTGGGGATGCGGCGAGTGTTATAGCTGTAAGATATTTTATGATAAGCATCCTGATTTTATATGGATTGGCAGAGAAAACTCTATAAAGATAGATGATATAAGAGAATTATCAAATTTCGCCATCCTAAAACCAAACTATTCAGACTATAAAGTATGCCTTATTGCCAACGCCCAAAACATGCTAAAAGAAGCTTCAAACGCACTTTTAAAAACCTTGGAAGAACCACCCATCTATCTTAAATTTATAATAACAGCGGATTCTCTGTCAAACATAATCCCCACTATCGTATCAAGGTCTATAGTTTTAGAGATTTTCGAAAGAAAAACTTCCAAACACCACATATGCACCAAGCTATTTTCAAAAAGCTTTTACGAGACCATACCTCAAATAGACAACATAAAAGACATAAAAGAAAAAGAAGAAATAATAGATTGTTTAATAGAAAATTTGGAAAATCTCATGCTAAACAAGGGCTTTGACGAGAGTATAGAAAACGCCATCAAAAGCCTAAACAGCACTAAAAAAGCCCTTCAAAGAGGGATAAGGCTAGGCCTATGGCTTTTAAGCATATTAAGCCCTATAATAGACCAATATGTATAAATATGATATAATATCAATATGAATACAGGACAAGAAGTAGGGAGTTTTTTTAACTTACTGTGGTTTTTGTTTATATTTTTCTTCGTAGTATGGCCCTTCTGGAAAAGAAGCCTTTTAAATAGAGAAAGGGAGGCAATGATAAGGCTTATAGAAAAAAAATACAACGCTAGAGTAATAACGATGATTCATAGACAAGAAGGGTTGTCATTTTTTGGATTTGCTTTTATGAAGTTTATAAACATAGAAGACTCTGAGCAAGTGCTAAGAGCTATTAGGATGACACCAGAAGACATGCCCATAGTTATGATACTTCATACACCCGGGGGCTTGGCTTTAGCGGCTTCTCAGATAGCTAGTGCTTTAGCAAGACATGGGTCAAAAGTTATAGTGATAGTACCTCATTACGCCATGAGCGGCGGAACATTGATAGCCTTGTCTGCCGATGAGATAGTGATGGATCACAACGCTGTTTTAGGACCAGTAGACCCACAGATAGGACAGATGCCAGCCGCCTCTATATTAAAGGTGCTTGACATAAAAAAACCAGAAGACATAGACGATGAGACCATGATAATGGCTGATGTCTCAAAAAAAGCCATAGAACAGATGAAAGCGTTTGTATATGGGCTTTTAAAGAAAAAAGGACACAGCGAAGAGGTTTCACAAAAAATTGCCGAAGAGTTATCCACAGGTAAATTTACACATGATTACCCTCTTGATGTAGAGCAATTAAAGTCTATGGGATTAAACATAAATACCGATGTCCCGGAAGAAGTGTATGAGCTTATGGAGCTTTACGACCAGCCTACCAACTCTCAAGTACCTTCCGTCCAATATATACCTATACCCTACAAGACCACACAGAACAAGAAATAATGCTCTTAAGATTTATAACAAAACGCTTTTTTCTCACAACTGGCTTAGTTTATATGGTAGTTTTGGCTATTTTTTTTATATACCAAATATCAGATTTTCTAATCACTTATCATATGAAAAGCCCAAAAATTCTCTTAGATACAATATTATACTTTTTACCGATTGTGCTTTTTTATACAGCTACCGTAAATATATCAATATCGGTTTTTGTGGCTAGTCATTATCTGAAAAGAATAAAAATGTTTGTAATACCTCAGAGCTTTGGCATACCAATAAGCTATATCTTTAAGCCTTTTATAGTAGGAAGCCTATTGATATCGTTTTCAAACATACTTTTAAACGAATTTTACATACCAAACTCTACCAAACATTTAAAGTATATAGAGCATGTATATAAAAAAAATCAACAATATGAGTTGGGGATAGCAAGAAACTTATGGATGGCACAAGAAAAAAACAACGAAAAAACCTTTATAGGAACATCCTTAGCCACTTCTGAGGGCGTATTTTACAAGGTAAAATTAATAGATATAAAAAACGATAAATTTAACTACATTATAAAAGCTAAAAAAGCTATTCTAAAAAACGGTTTCCTAACGCTTGAAAACGGCTATATATTGAGGTTTAATCCATTTAAAGAAACACAGTTTGGGGCTTTTAATATAAAAACAAACATAGATTTGTCTCAGCTAAACCTTTGGATTAAAACTCCGGACGAGCAATCTCTTACAGACCTAATAAAAACCGCCATCATCATGAGAAAAGAAGGATTAAACACGTTTCCATACTTATCTACTTTTATATTTAAGCTGGAATTTTCTTTCTTACCGTTTCTTATGGTATCTATAGCATCTTTTTATATCGCTAAAAGCCAAAATACTATAGACTGGTACAAAGCTTTTTTATGGCACGCTTTTTTGTTTGGTATGGGCATAGCAATACCTTACAGCTTATCTTCTAAAATAAACTTAAACCCTTTATTTTTTGCTATTTTATATCTAACCATGTTGAGCTATGTTATAAAAAGACTCGTAGACATGACAAAAGGAAGTTGGATTTAGGTTAGGGCTTGTTTAACTTTTTTAAAATATCCGGGAGCTTTAACAAAGATACGTAAACTCTTCGCCATTTAGCCCATTCTATGGAAGGCAAGTTTGCACCGTAGGTGTTGTTGGACGGAAGATCGTAAGCAACGCCTGATTTGGCTGCTACTTTGACATTGGAACCTATGTTTACATGGTCTGCTACACCCACTTGTCCAGCAAGTATTGAATTATCCCCTACGCTGACGCTACCTGAGAGTCCTACTTGAGATACCAAAAAGCAGTTTTGCCCTACTTTGCAGTTGTGTCCTATCATGACGAGGTTGTCTATCTTTGTAGATTTACCTATGAGGGTACTGTCTATAAGCGCTCTATCTATGGTGGTGTTTGCCCCTATCTCTACATCGTCTTCTATAATGACGTTTCCTATATGCTTTAGCTTCTTAATACCGTCTGGTCCTATAGCATATCCAAAACCATCTGTTCCTATCACAGCTCCTGAGTGTATTATCACATTTTTCCCTACAACGGTGTTTTTGTATATATGGACTCCGCTGTACAAAATAGTGTTATCTCCTACAATGGTATTGTCTCCTATATACGTAAAAGGATATACCAAGACGTTGTCCCCAAGGTGTACATTTTTACCTATGTAAGCAAAAGGACCTATATAAACGTCTTTTCCAACAGATACACCAGCTTCTACAAAAGCCTTGTCTGATATACCTTTTGGAGGTTCTTCTTTGTAAAGCTTATCTAAAAGGATAGCCATGGCATATTTTAGATTTTTCACCTTTATGGAGTTTAGAGCTGGTAATTCTAGCTCTGATATATAAACTATATCTTGTTGAAAATTAGCGTCCTTATGACGTTCATCCACAAATACGGCGGTATTTGGCTTTTGAGAAGATATAGAACTTATCCCTAAGATGTCTAAATCGTTTTTATAGTTTGAAACGCCCCCAAGCAAGGAGGCTATTTCAGACAATTTCATTTGTGTGTGCTATCTAAGGTTTTTATAATAGATGATGTTATATCGAGATTACCAGTATAAAGCATTTGGTTGCAATCAAATACACCTTCTAAGTGATGGGATTTTGCATAGTTTGTAACAGCCGTTTTTAGAGCTTCTGTAAACTCTTTTCCAGCTTTTTCTTGCATAGCTTGAAGCTCTTTTTGAGCGTCTTGTTGATACTCTAAAGCTTTTAGTCTTACATTTTCATACTCTTTTATCTTTTGCTTTTTAGCTTGTTTGGATATAGCCTTACTCTCTATCTCCTTTTGAAGATTTTGAAGCTCCGCTTCGTAAGCTTGTAGCTTTTTCCTTATGCTAGCTACTTTCTCATTTAAAGACTTACCAAGGGATTTAGCAAAGGTGGATTTTTGCATCACAGCTTGAGTATCCACACAAGCAAAATCACCAGCGTAAGAAGATAAGGACATCAAAGACAAAAGCCCCACAGACAAAGCTGTAGCTTTTAGCATCTTTTTAAGATTTTTCATTTTTGCCTCCTTTTAAAAATTATAAATATTTTACCACGTTTCTTTAGATGTCATAGATTCTATTTCGCCGGCATTTAAACTAAATATGTTATTATCCTTTTCGATAAGAATATTACCGCACTTATCAACCTCTTTTAAAATACCTTGGACTTTTCCGTTGTTTGCCGATATATATTTATCTTTATAAAGCAAATTATCGTTTATAATACGTCTAAAAGCCTCAAAACCGTTGGATTTAAAATAGTCAACATCATCATAAAAAAAATCAAAAAACGTTGTCAAGAAACGTTGCTTAGATATACTTTTTCCAGTAAAAAGCTTCAAAGATATAGCTCTATCTGATATATCTTGTGGAAAGTCCTCTTGATTTAAATTTATACCTATACCTATTATGGTGTTATCTCTGATTTTTTCTATCAATATACCAGCAACTTTTTTGGGCTTTTCCAACAAAACGTATATATCGTTTGGCCATTTTATAAGTGGGGTTATGGCGTAAAGATGCTTTATAGTTTTAAAAAGAGAAACGCCCACCACCAAAGATAACGGCTCTATGTTAACATCTTTCTTTAATATACTAAAGTAAAGCCCATCTTTTAAAGAAGAGTACCATACATGACCATATCTCCCACGACCTTTGTATTGGGAGTTAGCCACAACGCATGTATCATCTGAGAGTTCGTTTATATAGCTTTTAATATAGTCCTGAGTGGAATCTATGCTATCAAACCATATAAGCTTCATCAGCAATATTATACTCTTGTATTATGGCTTATCCTTTTTAATATACCTGCTAAATCCAATATGAGCACCACGTTACCATCACCTGTAATAGTAGCTCCCGATATACCCTCTATTTCACCAAATATCTTGCCAAGAGGCTTCACCACTATCTCCTCATCCCCATAAAGTTCTTCTACGGTAAAGCTAACCCTTTGATTGCCAAGCTGAGATATAATAACATATCCTATTTTGCTATTTGAAATACCAAGTACATCCGCCAAATTTATAAGGGGTATAGTGGATTCTCTAAGTATAAGAACATCCTCACCAGACACGGTAGTGATGGTGGCGTTTTCTTGCTGTATAATCTCCAATACAGAGTATATAGGTATAGCAAAATTCCTATTGCCTATAGATACCATGAGAGCTCTTATAATACCAACCGTTAGAGGAAATGCCATCGTGACCTTTGTGCCTTTTCCTTTTTGAGTTTCTATATCTATGGTACCTCTAAAGTTCATAACGGTGGTCATCACAACATCCATACCAACACCTCTACCAGAGACCTCAGAAACTTGGTCTGCTGTAGAAAAGCCAGGATGAAAGATGAGAGATAACACTTCTTTTTCAGTCATTTTTTCTAATCTATCTTGGCTTATGATACCTTTCTCTAGGGCTTTCTTTTTGACCTTCTCTATATCTATACCGCGCCCATCATCTTCTATGACTATTATAATTCTATCTCCTTGATAGTAGGCTTTTAGTTTTATAATACCAGTTCTTGGTTTACCGAGTAGCTCTCTCTCTTCTGGAGGTTCTATACCATGGTCTACGGAATTTCTTATAATATGTATGAGAGGTTCTTCAAGCTTTTCAAGTACAGATTTGTCCATTTCTGTGTCTTCGCCCTCTGTGATAAGCTCAATCTGTTTATTTAAAAGCTTTGCCAAATCCCTAACAACTCTAGGGAACTTTTGGAATAGCCTTTTGACTGGTTGCATACGAGTTTTCATCACGGCCACCTGTAAATCTCCCACTATCCTATCTATGGAAGACAAAACAGATTCAAGGTCATCTAAGCCTTTTATTTGTTCGTTGTTTTCCGAAGCACTTTGCATGATAGTAGATACCACTTTTACAAGTCTATTTCTGTCAAGGACCAGCTCACCTACTAAGTTCATAAGAGCTTCTATCTTTTGGACATCTATCCTTAAAACTTTTTCTTCTTCTTTTTCTTTTGGAGGTTGAGCTTGTTTTGGTGGCTCTTTTTTCTCTAGTGTTTGAGGTGGTATCTGCGGTGATTCCTTAGGTGCTGATTTTACATCCTCGTTAGTAGAGGACTTTTCCATCTCTTTTGCAATGTCTTCTTCTTTCTTTTGGGATACGTTATCAACAGTCTTTGACGAAGAAGCGTTTATGATGGCATCTAGCTCCTGTATCAAACCTTCTGGTCTTTCACTAGGGGGCATCAGCACAAGCTCTTCTAATATCTCTTCTATAGATTTTCCAATAAGATGTTCAAAGCCGTATTTTTTCAAAAGCTTTGATACCGGGTCAAGGGATGAATCATCATCAGGTTTTTTATCCTCTTTAGTATTATCCTCTTTAGTAGTTGTTGTAGCGTATTTTTCAGGATTTTTTAAAACATCTTCTAACTCTGATATTAGCTCCTTGTCAAGCTCCAATTCCTCTTGGTTTTCTGCTTTTTCTAAATATTCTTTTATTTTGTCTTGGGCTTTTAAAAGCAAATCGTTTATAGCATCGGAAAAAGCAATCTCTCCATTTCTTAGTTTACCAAGTATGTCTTCAGCTTTGTGAGCAGTTTCTACTATAGCATCCAAACCCAAAAATCCTGCTCCACCTTTTATAGTATGCATCACTCTAAAAGCACTATTTAATATTTCTTGGTTTGTGGGGTCTTTTTCTAATTCTAGCAAATCCGTTTCTAACTTTTCTAAATTTTCTCTAGCCTCCACCAAAAACTCTTCAAATATCTCACGCATTTCATCAGGTATCATAATCACTCTCCCTTTGTCCTTAAAGCAAGTTTATTTACAATATCTGAGAGCTCTTTTGCGTCAAACTTTACTATAAAATCATCTGCTCCTACGGTTTTTGCCTTCATCTTATTTGCCTCATCACTCAAAGTGGTGTTTACCACCACTGGTATATGCATAAGCCCTGGGGTTGTTTTTATCTTCTTGGTAAGAGTAAGCCCATCCATCTTTGGCATTTCAAGGTCTGTGATGACAAGCTGAACGTAGTTTGATATATTTTTATTTTCTTTTTTTGCTTTTTCTAAAAGACTTTCCAAAGCCTCCCAAAGCTCCTCTCCGTTTTCAAATATAACCACCTTATGACCAAGCTTTGTTAACATGCTACTCAACAAATTTCTGGCGGTGCTAGAATCATCTGCAGCGTATATGGTAAACGTTTCCTGCTGTTCATTTTTTGCTTCGTTAAGATAATCTGCGTCAAATACACTTAAAAGCCCCATATCGTTTAATATACCTTCAAAATCAAGTATAAGAAGAAGACCCTCTTCGGTTTCCACAACCCCAGTGATGCGCCCATTTAGCTTTTGATTTAGTATTGCTGGGGCTTCCTTTATATCTGACCAAGATATTCTTCTTATACGCTTAGCATCGTGTATTATAACACCCACTTTTTCCCTTAAAAACTCCATGTAAAGGACATATTTTTTGTATTTGAGAGGTTCAGCCAAACCCATCCATCTTGCCAAACTAATAACAGGTATTAGCTCTCCCCGTATCTCTGCCATACCTTCTACTTGAGAAGGCATATTTGGAACTTTTGTAATCTCTGGAAGTCTTAAAACCTCTCTTACCTTTGCTACGTTTACTCCCATTATCCATTCATACTTTGAGCCGTCTTCTTTGTCCTCAAAAATCCTAAAATCTACTATTTCAAGTTCGTTTGCACCAGTCCTCAATACTTCTGGTAAGCCACTGCTTGATTTTTTAGGAGCCACTATGCCGCTTTCCATAAACCCTCCTTAAACTTCTTCTTTGTTGAGAGTATCAAGCTTTTCTTCTATAGAAAGCATAAGCCTTTTTATATTTGTAGCTATTTTATTGGTATTTTCTGCAAGCTTTCTAAACTCAGAAGCCACCACCGCAAATCCTTTCCCCACTTCACCAACTCTGGCCGCTTCTATTGCCGCGTTTAAAGCAAGTAAATTTGTTTGCTTGGCTATCTTAGATAGGCTATCTACCATTTCTTTTATCTCTTCCGTTTCTTTGACGGCCTCTTTTACAATATCTTTTTTACTAATAGTAGAGTTTTCTGTCTCGTTCTTTGCTTCCTCTACATGTTGAAATTCTTCTTCCATAATTATACACCTCCTATTTTACTTTAACATTCTTTCAAACTTTCTGCAAGGCTTGCTATTTTATCCACAATAGCGGTAGAATAGTCTATAATCTCTACAAACTTATTGTAAAGTTCATCTTTTTTGCCTTGCCTTTTTAGTCTTTCTATCTCCATAGCTATTTGATGATAATGTTTATGAGGATTTTCAACTTCTTCAAATGCCATTAAAGCATTTGTGCTACAACGAGATACAAAAGTCCTTGACTCTGGAGAATAATACCATTTGCCAAAAGCGCATTGGGTATAGTCTGGCACGCTCCAACTTATCTTGTCTTCTACCATATTCATAACGTTTAGTATAAATTTAGCGTGGTCCACAGCTCTTTGATAAATTTCGGTATACATGCCAGGTTTTATAGCTTTTAAGCTTTGGAACGTAGTATCTGATAGGTTTACAGCTTCACTAATTACAGGCACCGATTTTTCTATGGTCTCTTCTATTTTGGATATACCATCACCAAGAGCAGCTACACTAGTAGTTATACTATTCATCACAGTTGATTGTTCTTCAGTGGCTACGCTTTGCTTTTCTATCAAAGAAGAAAGCTCATCAAAGCTGTGCTTTATACTATAAAAGCTATCTTTTAACTGCTTCAAATATTCACTATTGTCTGTGATGGTCTTTTTGGCATTTTCAGTTTTTGATATGGATTCTTTAGCCTCTTCTATTATATTTTCTATAAGCTCTCTTATGTTTACAGCTGATTTAGAGGTCTTTTCTGCCAACTTTCTCACTTCATCAGCCACTACCGCAAACCCTCTTCCTACCTCACCAGCACGAGCTGCTTCTATAGCTGCGTTCAAAGAGAGCAAGTTTGTTTGCTCTGTGATATCCATTATAACCTCTACAATTTGATTTATGGAGTTTATGCTTTTCCTGAGCTTATCAGAGTTTTTAGACACCTCATCTATGGCTCTTATAGAAGCGTCTATATTTTTAGCAGTTTCGTTTAGTTTTCCTAAACCCTCTTCCACATAATTGGCTACTTGTTGACCTACCATTTTTATATCGTGTATAGCTCTTGATAGCTCTGCAATGCCTTGATTTACCTCCGTGATAGAGTTTATTATCATCTCAAGCTCTTCTTTGAAGTTGCCAACTTGGATATCTACCCTATACCTGTAGGTTTCTAACAAAGACAACGTATGATAAAGCTTCACAACAGTAGGTATGGTGCTGTAAAACATGGTGTCTACGGCCCTTTCATATGTGGCGTCTTTCCAAACAGAAGCATAGTTTATAACATTGCCTTTATCATCGTAAATAGCTGTTCTATAAGACTCTATAATGGTGCTACCCATTGGAATATCGGTATTTTTTAAAACCTCGCCGGGTTTTAAAGCTTTGAAAAGCTCCTTTATACGCTCTGGGTCTTTATGAAACTTATGTATAGATATACCTAAAGGATTTGACCAATCTATGTTGTATCCAAAAGTTTTGTTTATTATATCCCCGTTTTTCTTTAAAATCTCAATACCTCTTTTGTTTATATACACAAGCGCGTTGCCTTCTTTACCCGGTTTAAACTCCGGTGTCACCACAAAAACACCTTCGGATTGCAAAGCTTCAAGCAAATCAAACCCGAGTTTAGCTTTTGCCTTAAAAGTTTCTAAATCTTTTTGTAGGTTTTCAAGCTTCAAAGATAAATTGTCTTTTTCTTTCTCTAAAACTTCAAACTTTGCTATGAAGTTTTGTTTTTCTTCTCTAAGAGTGCTTAGCTCATGCTCTAAACTTTTTACCTTAGAGGTGGAATCTTCGTATCTTTTGACAAGTTCTTGTTTTTCTTCTCTAAGAGTGCTTAGCTCTTGCTCTAAGTTTTTTAACTTTGATGTAGAATCTTCGTATTTTTTGGCAATTTCTTGTTTTTCTTCTCTAAGAGTCCTTAACTCTTGTTCTAAGTTTTTTACCTTTGAGGTAGAATCTTCGTATCTTTTGGCAAGCTCTTGTTTTTCCCTTTCTAACGTTTCAAGCTTTTTCTTTAATTCTTCGTTTTCTTGCATTAAATCCTTACAAAAAATACCTCTCATAGTACCCCCCTATTTGAAAATCTTTTCAATCTTTTCTTTCAAAATCTCTGCCGTAAAAGGCTTTACTATATAGTTGTTTACGCCGGCTTTTAAAGCTTCAAGCACATTCTCTTTTTTGGCTTCCGCTGTCACCATCAACACTGGTAAATCCTTGAGATTTGGGTCTTGTCTTATAGTTTTTACAAGCTCTAAACCATCCATTTCTGGCATATTCCAATCTGTAAGTACAAAATCATAGTGGGAAGAAGACAACTTTGAAAGCGCATCTTTACCGTTTTCAGCTTCTTCAATGTTTGAGTATCCAAGCTGGTTTAATATGCTTTTAATAACACGCCTCATAGTTGACATGTCATCTACTACCAGTATCCTAATATCTCTTGGTGGTAAAGGCATAAAAGCAACCTCCTCTAAAGTCCAAATTCTTTTAAAAGTTCATCTACATCATCTTGGTTTATACGTTCTCCTGTTAAAATCTCCGTTGCTTTACCTATAATTTTTTCTTTGGTGGTTTCATCTTTTTCGCTTACCTCAATAGAGCTTACCACCATTTGAAGAAGCCTTCTTTTGGTATCTTCTATTGCCTGAATGACTTTTTTTATCTGCTGAGCCGTAATATCTTGAAAAGACATAGCCGTATATATCTCTATAAGCTTGTTAAGGTTGTCTTGATTTAACGCTTTTACATCCTCTAAAATCGTGTTTATCGTCTTTGTAGGTCCTAACTTTAGCAAAGTATCAACGTCTTCATCTATCTTTTTAGAATTTGTCTCAATGGCATCTAAAAGGCTCATAATATGGTGGGTGCTTTTTTCAGTGAACTCAATCACATCTTGCAAAGAAGCGCTGGCAGATGGTAGTAGATTCGATGTCTCTTCTATGGGAGCCTTTATATCCTCTACTTTTGTTTCTAAATTTTTAATCTCTTCTAAAAGTTGTTTTATAATATCGTTCAAATCGTTTACCCCCATATTACTTTACCTCTTTTGCATCAACCTCTTTTTCTGTTTTTGCATCAACTTCTCCTGATAGGGCTTTTTTAAAGTTTCTGATGCCTTCTCCTAAACCTTTACCAGCTTCTGGTAATTTATTTGCACCAAAAAGAAGAAATACCACAAACAATATAACTATAAGCTCAGTAATATTTGGCATATGAAACATACAAACACCTCCATACAAAATTATATCATAAACAAATTTTTAGCTTATATTGTTGTTATTGGCTAGTTTCTTTGGGTTTTTCTTCCTTCTTTTCCTCTGCTTCTCCTGATAGGGCTTTTTTAAAGTTTCTGATGCCTTCTCCTAAACCTTTACCCATTTCGGGCAATCTGTTTGCTCCGAAAAGCACCAAAACTATTGCAAATATAAGTACAAGCTTTAAAGGATTGTCAAATAAATCTCCAAACATAAAAACCTCCTATATTATTAATATAATCTAATTCTTGGTTTTTTGGCTTTTAAAAACCTCTACTCTAAAAAGCTATTTAGTATATAATAAAATTATGTTAGAACACAATCTTAGAGAGTATTATTCGTTTGACGATGTGTTGTTAGAACCTGCTTACGCAGACTTTTTGCCTTATGAGGCCGATGTGTCTACATATCTCACAAAAAAGATAAAGCTAAACATACCGATAGTATCTGCAGCTATGGATACAGTTACAGAGTACAAGATGGCTATAGCGATGGCAAGAAAAGGTGGCATAGGTATCATACATAGAAACATGACTCCAGAAGAGCAAGCTAAAGAAGTAGAGCTAGTAAAAAAATCTGAAAGCGGTATGATATTAAAACCTATCACCATTAAAAGCACAGATACGGTGAAAGAAGCTAAAAAACTTATGGATAAATACAAAATATCTGGCCTTCCAGTGGTAGATGACGATGGAAAGCTAATAGGTATACTCACAAACAGAGACTTAAGATTTACAAAAACCCATGACCTTTCAAAGCCAGTTTCTATGTTTATGACATCAAAACATCTTATCACTGCCAAAGAAGGTATATCTTTAGAAGACGCCACAGAGATATTAAGAGAGCATAAGATAGAGAAGCTTCCTATAGTAGACGATGAGGGTAGAGTAAAAGGCCTTATCACCATAAAAGATATAATGAAGCGTATCCAGTACCCAGAAGCGGTAAAAGATCAATATGGAAGACTTATGGTAGGTGCCGCCATAGGAACTGGCCCTGACACAATGCACCGTTTAGAGCTTTTAGTAAACGCTGGAGTTGATGTGATAGCCGTTGATACAGCCCATGGACACTCTAAAAGGGTCTTAGAAGTAATAGAGCAAGTAAAAGCCAAATACCCTGATTTGCAGGTTATAGGTGGTAACGTAGCAACACCAAAAGCTGTAGAAGATCTCATAAAAGCTGGTGTTGACGCGGTAAAAGTTGGCATAGGACCTGGCTCTATATGCACCACCCGTATAGTTAGCGGCGTTGGAGTACCACAGCTAAGTGCAGTAGCCCATTGCTATGAAATAGCCAAAAAATACGATATACCAATTATAGCAGATGGCGGTATAAGGCACTCTGGAGATATAGTAAAAGCCATAGCAGCAGGGGCTAGCTCTGTAATGCTTGGAAATCTACTGGCTGGTACAGATGAAGCACCGGGCGAACACATATTTTACCAAGGTAGAGCTTACAAAGTATATAGAGGTATGGGCTCTTTAGGGGCTATGATGTCAAGAAAATCAGCGGATAGATACTCCCAAGAAAACCTAGAAAAGTTTGTGCCAGAAGGTATAGAAGGAAGAGTACCCTACAAAGGTAGCGTAATAGACGTATTATATCAATTAGTAGGTGGTCTTAAATCTGGTATGGGGTATACGGGAAGCCCAAACATAAAGGCTTTGCAAGAAAATACGAGGTTCATAAAGATAACGCAAGCAGGTTATAGAGAATCTCATGTTCACGACGTGATAATAACAAAAGAAGCTCCAAACTATTCCTTAGAGCCTTGAAAATACTAGATATTGGAAATACTAGGATAAAATGCTACGAAGTAAAGTCTATAGATGATATAAAAGTTATTTTTGATATATCAGCCAAAAAACAGATTTTGGAATATTATATAGAAAATTGCAAAGAAGAGATATACACTGTCTCTACCAACAAAGAGTTTGAAGATTTTATAATAATAAAAAAACTTAAAAAAATAGACACGCCTTTGTTTGAAAAGTGCACAAATTTTAAAAGTCCCTATGAAGGATATGGCATTGACAGGCTCATAAACTCTTATGCAGCTTCAAAGTTATACTCAAGCAACATTTTAGTGGTAAGTATGGGAAGTGCTATTACATATGACATAGTGAAAAATTCTAAAATAGAGTATGGATATATAACACCTGGTTTGACCCAAAGAAAAGAATCTTTAAGCATAAGCATACCACATTTGCCTACACCCACAAAGGAGTTGGAAAAAGCAGAAAATTTCAAAAAACCATCAAACACACAAGAAGCCATAGCATACGGCATCACAAAAGAGCTTCTTAGCACTATAAACACGATAAAAAGCGAGGAAAATGTAGAAGTTATCATCACAGGGGGGGATGCAGATTTCTTTGAGGATATATTTACCATAGATAAGCTTCTTACACCAAAAGGCATATTTTTGGCTTTTAAAAAATAGATGTGTTATAATAATATTTATGATGACAAAAAAAGAGTTAGAGCAGCATTTGGCTAAGCTTGAGGATTATTTGCCGAATGTATCGGCGAAAAAGAGTAAAAGACCTGGTAGACCCAAAAAATACGATGATAGGTTGGTGCTGTTTTTGATAGCTCTGAGGGAAAAATACGGCTGGTCGTTGAGAGATTTGGAAAAAAAGGCTAAAGAGATAGTACCTAAAGGTATAGAAGTACCAGACTTTTCTTCTATCCACTACCGTATACGAAATATGAAAGATTACATAGAAGAGATAAAACCAAAACTTCTAAAAGTGATTCCCGATATCGCCGAAGAAAGTCCAACTGAGAAAAAAACAAAAGTAGCAAAAAATACCAAGAGCGCAAAAACAGCAAAGAAGTAAGGTATTGATGTAGCGAACTTTTCATGACTTGACCTCCTAACCATATTTGGTTATACTAATATTTTATGGTTAGCATAGGAGGTCAGGCGATGAATGTCAAAAAGAAGTACCTTACTGTAAAAGAGTTGGCTGAACTGCTAGGTTGTAGCACAAAAACCATCTACCGCATGATACAGTGCGGTAGATTTTGGACAGAAGACGGAGAGCGCATAGTGAAATTAAATGGAGCCTATAGAATACCGCTTTCAGCTATAAAAAGGTTGGAAGCAGAAGATATATGACAAGCTATATACTTATATTTGTTTCTGGATTTTTATCGTTTATTCATTGCTATGGTATGTGTGGTGTATTCCCAGCCAGCGTATCAAAGCTAAGCGATGAAAACAACATTAAAAACGCCATATATCTTTTTCTGTACAATTTAGGTAGAGTGTTATCGTATGTATTTCTTGGATTTTTAGTAAGTTTTGGTAGCATGAAGTTTGGGGCTCTGGTAAACAATATAAAATACATATCCGATATATTTTCTATAACCATAGGTGTATTGATGGCTTTTGTAGGTATAAAGCTAATTTTTGGGAAAGCCATAGGTAGTGTAAGCTTTCTAAATCCTCTGTATGAAGGCATCATATATATAATAAACATCTTATCTAGTACAAAAAGCATTTTTTCACCATTTTTAATAGGGGTTTTCAACGGACTTTTGCCATGTCCAATGGTCTATGGATTTTTGCTTTTGGCTGCTCTTTCTAAAAGCCCAATACAAGGCATACTTATCATGCTTAGCTTTGGCATGGGTACAATGATTACCATGTTTAGCTTTGGTTTTATGTCAAAATATATCACTAGGCTAAAGCATCAAGCTATGTATAAATTAATAGGGTTAATACTCATATATTTTTCTTATGAATCGATAGCGAGAGTTTATATGAGTATTTACAACTGCCGATGATAGACTTATACAATGTAACAGCTCCTCCCAACGTATACCTCACGCTTCTTACCGCATATCTTCTTGGAATAATCCACGGTATCACACCAGACGAACATACATGGCCTATAACATTTAGCTATTCTGTGGGTAGTTATTCCGCCAAAAAGGGATTTTTGGTGGGTTTATCGTTTTCTTTAGCTTTTACATTGCAAAGGGCTATAGCAAGCGAGTTAGCTTACTTTTCTTTGGTAAATTTTTTAAAAATACCAGTAATAGAATACATTATATACGTATTGGTGGGCTTGGCTATGGCTTTTGGTGGATTCTACGTATTTAAGTATAAAGATATTTTCCACATACACTTTGGCAAAATAGACACGTCCCATCACAAAGAAGCGCTCCTTGGACATACTATAGATGACACCCACGAGGGCATAACTATAAAAATGGCAATGTTACACGGATTTATAGCAGGCTGGGGTTTTGGGGCTTTTGCAATCATAATATACACAGTATTAGCCCCATCCATGCCAAACGCTTACACTGGTTGGCTACCTGGATTTATGTTTGGGCTTGGTACTACCACAGTGCAAGTGATAATGGGTACTTTGTTTGGGCTTCTTGGAAAATCTTTAAATTTACCACATGAAGTATCGAGACGTATAGCAAGACTTACCGCTGCAAGAACACTTTTTTTTGGTGGAATACTTTTTTTCATAGTTGGAGTTTTGGGGCTTTTAAAACCAGAATGGTTAGAGTTTAGCATAAAAACACCGATAAAAATACACAACCTTCACAACCTTGACATAGGATTTTTCTTGGTTATCATAACAGTAATGGGTATAGGTATATCAAGTATGATATTTGAAACAATTAAATATAAGAAGTCTTACAGATTATAAATATCCAATAAAAGCTTTAACTTTACTATACCTCTAAAATTCTCTACAAGAGAGGAAGCATCTTTACCATCCTCTGGGGATGTGGCGATAGCGTAAGACATATTTTCTCCAAAAAATTCCTTTAGCTCGCTTATTATATGTATAGCTCCTTCTTTGTTTGTACCAAAAAGCAAAAGTACCACCAAGCCATCAAATACAAAGAAAGCATCGGAGGCTCTTGTAGAATCTATCAAGGCTTTTACAATACTGTCATCTTTTTTATCAAAGCTTATGCCAAGAAGCGTTATATTTCTAAGAACATTCAAATCTTCTGCTAAGCTTAACTCTCTATTTATTCTACCAAGCAAAGAAAATGAATATCCTAAAAGCGGTAAAAAATCTTTCTTATCAAACAATATCCCCATGGCTCTTATTATAATACAAAAACGTTTTCCTTTTTTATATTTTCACCGATAAACACCAAAAACGACTTCCCACTGTAATTTTCTATAGGGCTTAGCTCTGTGTATCCAGAAACATAATTTAAAACCATATAAGTATCAAAATCTTTTAACTTTACAATGCCTTTTGCTCTATATATATTTGCTGGTAAGTTTTTTAGGCTTTTATCTAAATCATCGTATGAAAGCTCTTTTTCTAAAAACATCACATACTCCCCTATGTTGGACTCTTCTAAATGATTGACATTTGCAAGATGCTCTGGCAAGTTTGGTAAATCTTTTATCGGATATGTATGTTCAAATAAGTTGTTTTCCAGGTTACCATAAGAACTTATATATATTTTAAAATTTTTGAAAAATTCTTCGCTTGTGAGAAAATCTTTTAAATTGTATTCTCTTTTAATAGTTTTTAACTCATTCTCTATTAATTTTAGCTCTTCTTGAGACACCAAATCCGCTTTGTTTATAATTATTATATTTGAACTACCTATTTGATAACGAAAAGTTTCGTTTGATTTATAGCTGTGGAAATTCTTTGCGTCCACTAGGCATATAACACCTTCCAACAAAGAGCCTACATTTTGAAGGCTTAACATTATTGGGAATGGGTTTGAAGCCCCAGAGGTTTCCACAAATAAAAAGTCTGGATTGTATTTTTCTAAAATCTCATAAACTCCTTTTTCAAACTCCGATTGTAAACTACAACATATGCATCCTTCTGGTAGCTCAAGCACGTTGGAATAAACGTTTTGAAGTATTTTACCATCCACTCCCACATCGCCTATTTCATTTACTATAACGGCTACTTTTTTATCTTTGAAGTATTTTCTTACGGTATTTACCATAAAAGTAGTCTTACCAGCACCTAAAAAGCCCGTCACTATAAAAGAGGATATCATGGAGAGCTTGGCTGTGTAGAGTTTTGCTGGTTTGTATATTTAGACATATCTGGCTTTTGCACCTCATTTGTAATTGCGTTTATTACATTTCCAGCTATTATATAAGCCATATCGCTTCTTATTCTCATAAAAAACGTCTTATTATCCATGTTTTTTAATATAACATCACAGTAACCAGGTACAGCTTTAGAAGGTATTATGGCCAATATTTTATAGGTAGCTAAGTTTTGAGAGACAAGGTAGCCTTTTATGGCATCCTCTGTAGGACATTGAGATGACGAATTGTTGCTTTGTTGCAAAGTGGAGCTTTGATTTGGCTGGTTTTGGCTTTGTGGTGTCTGAGGTGATATGTTTTGCTGGGCTGGTTGTTGGATAATCTCTACATCTTCACCAAAAGCCAAAAAACTAATCAAACATGATATATAAAAAAACTTTTTCATAATTTTAATTATAACACTATAAAAAGGGTTTTGTTAAAATTAGGTCATGGAACTAACCAAAGAGACGCTTGAGGAGAAGATAGATATATCTGCAATACTAAAAGACCATACAATAGATATAAAAGATGTTGATAAAATAGATACCTTTGGGGCTATCTTCGTATTGGAGCTTTTAGAAACATACAAAGATAAGAAGCTTATAGGCAAAAAAGAACATATAGAGTTTATACAGAAAGTAAAAGAACTGTTAAGCTATGAAGCCGACGAAAGCAAAAAAGCTAAAAGCCTCAAAATATCTCTAACGTTTTTAGAATACATAGGAGCATTGTTGTATCAGATGTTTAGCAATGCCAAAGATATAGAGCTTGGGTCTTTCTTAAAAGAGATAGAAAACTCTGGCATTGGCTCTTTGTTTATATTGGGGGTACTTTCTTTCTTGGTGGGGGTAGTGATAGCTTACCAAAGTGCCAGTGAGCTTATAAGTTTTGGCGCAAATATATTTATAGTAAATCTGATAGGTATATCGGCTTTTAGAGAGCTAGGACCCCTTATCACAGGAATTATACTAGCAGGAAGAGTAAGCAGCGGTTATACAGCCAATATAGGCATAAGAAACGTATACGAAGAGCTTGACGCTCTTGAAGTGATGGGGATATCACCTTTTGTGGTATTTGGCTTACCAAGAATAATAACTCTTAGCTTGATAACACCTGTTTTGGTGCTTTTTTCTAGCAACTTGATGGTGTTTGGGGGTGCAATAATAGCTAAAATCTATTTAGATATACCCTTTAACATGTTTTTTGATAGACTAAAAGAAACTGTAGGGATAAGTCAAATTTTAATAGGGGTTATAAAGGCGCCGTTTTTCGGAGCATATATAGGGCTTATAGGCACATACTTTGGCTTTTACTCTGGTAAAAAACCGGAAGAAGTCACCTCAAACGTCATGAAAAGCGTAGTAATCAGTATATCAGGTATAATCGTAATAGATGCAATATTTTCCATTATTTTTGCAAAGATAGGCATATGATAGAATTTAAACATGTTTATTCTTCTTACGGTGATTATATAGTGCACGAGGATATAAGCTTTAGGATAGAAAAATCAGAGATAGTGGCTATTGTAGGTGGAAGCGGAGCTGGTAAAAGCACTTTGGTAAAGCTTATGCTTTTTCTTTTAAAACCAAAAGCTGGCGATATATTGTTTGATAATAAAAAAATAGAATACGACGACGAGGCTAAAATACAAAAAATAAGAGATAGGATAGGGGTAGTGTTTCAATTTAACGCTCTTTTTAACTCTATATCAAGCGTTGAAAACGTCATGTATCCTGTTTTAAAAAAGACTTCCCTTTCAAAGAATATGGCTTTTAAAAACGCCGTTGTCAAGCTAAATATGGTTGGTTTTAAAAATATATGGGCCTACCCAAATGAGCTTTCTGGTGGCATGAAAAAGAAAGTGGCTTTGGCAAGGGCTTTGGCTTTAGAACCAGATATTCTTATATTAGATGAACCTACATCTGGTTTAGACCCAATCTCTGCCGATGAGTTTGACATCCTTATCAAATCTATAAGGGATAGTCTTGGCACTACGGTGATTATGGTAACTCACGACATCGCCTCCTTGAAAATAGTGGACAGGGTACTCATGCTTTATGATAAAAAGCTAATCTTTAACGGGCATCCTTCTTTGCTAAAAGCCCAAAACCATCCATTTATAAAGTCTTTTATAAAAGGCCAAAGGGGGCATTGCTATGATTGAAGGAAAACCAAAATATACGTTGATAGGTTTGTTTATAATATTTAGCATAAGCGTTGCATTGGCCACCGTATACTTTTCTACAAGCTTTTTCAAAGATAGAGATTTAAACTCTTATTACATTCTCACAAAATACTCGGTAAGTGGACTATCCGTGGGTTCACCTGTAAAATACAAAGGGGTTGACGTAGGTAAAGTAAGTGCTATCAAGATAGCAAAAGACCAAGAAACGCTTGAAATAAAAATATCCGTAGAAAGAAATTTGGATTTAAAAAAGGACGTGATAGCAAGCCTTGGAATAGCTGGCATAACAGGCCTTTCCTATATAGATTTGGAAAGGGAAAATGGAGTAAAAGCATATTACGATAAAAATTTGGATTCTTACGTGATACCTATGAAACCCTCAGAGCTTCAACAGATATCAAATTATATACCTAAGATACTTAACTCTGCAAACAACCTTATAACAAATTTAAACAACATGATATCTTCTAAAAATGCTAAAAAGCTTGATTTGTTATTTGCACATATCAACGATACTATTAAAAACCTAAACTCTCTTATCACAGACTCTAAAAGCTCTTTATCCAATACAAACAAAGTCTTGGTGGCTTTTAATGATAAAATAAATGAGCTAAACGTAAAAGATATAAACGATACAGTAGCACAGTACAAAACATTAGCACAAAACCTAAACAAAGAAACCGAAGAGCTTGACTCTCTTCTCAAAAGCCTAAAATCAAATTCAAACACACTTACCACCAACGTATATCCCAAGATAAACAAAACCCTAGAAAGTATACAAAGAACATCAAACGAGATGAGGATTTTGATAAAACACATCAAAAACCACCCAAACTCATTTATTATAATAAAACATCAAAAACCATTTCCTTTGGAGGAGACAAAATGAAAAAGATTTTTTTAGTTTTTAGCCTTATCATAATATCCTCGTGCGCTTTTGTCCAAAAAGAAAAAACTATAGAGTTTATAAAACCGATCAAAACTTACAAAGGTAACAAAACAATATATATATCAAGCGTAAGCTCACCAAGATACCTAGATACCGATGACATGGCATACGTATACAATCATCAGCTAAGATATTTTGCAAAACACCGTTTCCCTTGTTCTTTGGATTGCACCGTTAAAAACTATCTTTTAGAGGCTTTGCCTTACTTAGTAGAAAAGCCTATCTCAGAGTACAAGCTTTCAATACATATATACGATTTTGAACCAGATTTTAAAACTATCCATAAAGGCAACATGATACTAAAAGCAAGATTTTATTTAAAGTATAAAAACATTTACAAAACAGAGGATTTTAGCTATAAAAAACCTTTTTCTGTTAAAGATTTTAACGAGCTTATAAGTCAAGAACATATGGCTTTAGAAAACATGGTTTTTAAATTAAATAGCTTTATAAAAAATTGTTATAATAATTGTTGAGGAGAGTGAAAATGTTTGAGGTTAGTATACCAGCAAACGTTTCTAGTGTAGAAGAGTTTTCAAAAAGCTTCAACGAAGCTACAAAATGCACTGGCAATCTTATGCTTTTTGCAGGGGACCAAAAGATAGAGCATCTTAACAAAGATTTTTACGGTGAAGGTATAGCAAAAGACGATGCAAATCCAAAGCATCTTTTTGAGATAGCATCAAGAGGGGAAATAGGGGTTTTTGCTACACAGCTTGGTCTTATAACAAGATACGCTAAAAAATATCCAAATATACCATACCTTGTAAAGGTAAACTCTAAAACAAACTTAGTGCCTTTTGCACAAAGAGACCCTATAAGTACAAGCCTTCATGATTTTGAAAAAATATTGGACTTAAAGCAAAAAGGCGTAAAAATATTAGGGATAGGATATACAGTGTACCTTGGTAGCGAGTTTGAGCATATTATGTTAAAAGAAGCCTCGGAGCTTGTGTACGAAGCCCACAAAAACAACATGATAGCTGTTTTATGGATGTATCCAAAAGGAAAAGCAATAAAAAACGAACATGATCCTGAGCTTATAGCTGGGGCGGCTGGTGTGGCGGCGTGTTTGGGAGCTGATTTTGCTAAGATAAAAGTACCAAAAGAAGAGGGCAAAGATGTAAAAGAGCTTCTTCAAATAGCCGTAGAAGCCGCTGGCAATACAGGGCTTATCTGTGAAGGTGGTTCAAAAGAAGGGGTTTTAGAGTTTTTAAGAGAGTTATACACTTACAAGCAAGCCGGCGTAAGAGGAAACGGCACAGGGAGAAACATACACCAAAGGCCATTGAAAGAAGCTATAGCTATGACAAAGGCCATATCCGCTATAACACTTCACGACATGAGCCCAGAAGCAGCCTATAAAATTTTTCAAGAGAGCTTATGATATATACTATTACGCTAAACCCAGCATTGGATAGGACTATATGGCTTGACGAGTTAAAAATAGATGACACAAACAGGATAATAAAAGAGGAAAAATACGCTGGCGGAAAAGGTATAGATGTATCTAGAGTGTTGTTTAACTTCGGTGTTCCAAATATAGCACTTGGTTTTGTGGGTGGATTTGCAGGTCTTGAAATAGAAGGACTTCTTATAAACGAAGGGGTAAATTTTGATTTTATAAAAATATCAGAAGAAACAAGAACAAACATCATTATAAACACTACAAAAAACAACAACCAAATAATCATAAGCGCAAAAGGACCCAGCATACCACCTTTTGAACTCACAAAGCTTATGGAAAAAATAAACAGCTTAGATAACCCTTCCTATGTAGTTATATCTGGCTCACTACCAGAGGGTCTAAAACCTGCTATTTACGCAAAGATAATAGATATTGCCAAATCAAAATCGGCTACAGTGGTATTAGATACCGATGGTGATGTATTAAAATTTAACATAAATCATAAACCAGACATTATAAAACCAAATCGTCATGAGCTTTCTAGGGTAGTAGGAAGAGAAATAAAAACCATAGACGATGCTGTTGTAGCGGCTAAAGAGATAAATAGAATGGGAGTAAAGATTGTTTTGGTATCTCTTGGTAAAGATGGTATAGTGTATGTGAGCCAAAATACGGTAATGCACGCAATTCCGCCATCTCTCCAAGTGATAAACACCATCGGAGCAGGGGATTCATCTGTAGCTGGTTTTATATATGCAAAGTATATGGGCTTTTCGGATGAAGAAGCGCTTGTCTATGCAGTAGCTACTGGTAGCGCTACAACACTTAAACCCGGCACAGCGTTAGCTACTTTAGAAGACGCTCTTAGCTTAAAAGATAAAGTGAAGGTAAGATACCTTTAAAGGTTTGCCAGCGTCTTTACACGCTCTTCTTTCTCTATAATTTCTGATATTCTTATGCCAAAATTTTCACCAACCACCACAAGCTCTGCTTTGGCTATAAGTTTTCCATTGGCATAGACAGATACAAAACTATTTATAGACTCGTCCAAAGCCACCACAGAACCAGGTCTTAAATTTAAAAGCTCTTTTATAGTGATAACGGTAGTACCTATCACCACAGTAATGGAAAGAGGGATATCCAATATACGTTGCAAATCTTTTGATATGTCCTGCTCTTGATTAGAAGATTGATTTTGCTGGTGAGCTTCATCAGAAGTTTGAACCTCTTTTTGAGCTTCCATAGCCTCTTCCCAGAGCTTCATCAAATCTTCATCACTTTGACCTTGAGAGGATTGCATTTCTTGATTTTCAATAGGTGCTTGAGCATCTTCTTTTTGAGGTTCTTCTTGCTTATTCTCTTCTTCTGCCATCAGCTACTCTCCTTGTTTTCTAACATCTTTAATATTTTAACAGCCTTTTTAGATTTAGAACGCCCTAAAACACCGTACATCTTAAGTATACCTTCTACGTTCACCTTTATAGGTTTGTTTGCTGGGGCTTTTAATATTATTTGATCTCCCACTTCCCAGTCTAATATATCTTTCACAGAAAAAATTCCACCATCTATGGTAGCTGAAAGTTTCACCTTTATATCTTTTAAAAGCTCTTTTAAAATTTTATCGTAATCTACATATTCGGCCACCTCTGATACGTTTCTAAGTCTATCTACCACAGGCTCCAAAGATGAGTTTTGCAAAGCTAAAAATATCGGGTATTCTATACCATCTATCTCTATATTTATATGAGCTTGTATGAACATCTCCTTTTTAGAGTTCATAGGAGCTATAAGAGCTGGATTTACTTCTGTTTCTAAATACATCACTTCTCCAGACAATATACTACTCCAACTTTCTTGAAAAGCACTCAAAAGCAAATCCACAACCTTCTTTATAATCTTTAACTCTAACCTTGTAAACTCTTTGCCTTCTATCTTATAAGGTTTTGCAGACCCACCAAATATAACACTCACTATGCTATATATCATCCTTGGGTCTAGTATTAAAAAGTGTGTTCCTTTGAGACCTGTGATATTAAACATGTTTATACAAGAGGGTACTGGCAATTTGGATAGCAAATCTTCAAACCTTATAAGTGAAGTTTCCGCTTTGTAGACGTTGTTGATGGCCACCACTAGGTTAGACAACTTAGCCCTTGAAAGCCTACTCCATTTTTCCAATATAATCTCAAGTCCAGCTATGGTACCAAGAGAGATATGTTCTAAATCATCTATATCAAACTTTTCATAACCTAAAGATTTCTCCTCTACCTCTTCTTCTTTGCCAAGAGATTTTAAAAGAAGGTCTACTTCTTCCTGACCTAAAACCTGTTCAGCCATATTCTATTTACCCATCATTTCTTGGTGGTTAACCAATGCTTGATAATTTTAGCCACTTTATCAGGATTCTCCTTAGTAACTTTTATCATTTTATCTACAGTGATAAGCTCCTTTGCCTTTTCTCTTAATTCTTCTGTTTCAAGAGACTCCAAAGCTTCCATAGCAGCGCTTACAGCTGGAAGTTCCTGCATCTCTGGCTTCTTCCTGGTTTTTAAGAATACAAACAGCAATATTCCAAGAAGTAACAGCAATAAAATACCTGCTATACCATACTTTGCATATACAAGGTATATAGGTGGTTTTGGCACCACAGGTTTGTAAAAAGGTACAGCTATAACGGATACCGTATCACCCCTTTTTGGGTCAACGCCAGCAGCAGCTACCACAAGCTGCCTTATACTATTTAAATTGATATTTTTAAGATCTGCGTTTACTATTACACCTACGCTCATACGTTTTATGCGTATAGTCTTATCCACTATATGAGTTTTTTCTACGCTAACATCGTAGTTCGTAGTAACCTCTTTTTTAGTAGATTGAAAGTTGGCATTTGGTCTAAGACCGCTCATCGGCGGTATATTTGAAGCGGTACCCGGTACTCCAGACACACTAGTACCGGTGGTGGTCTCTTGCTTTTTCTGTTGACTTACAATAGCCGTAGTGTTTGGGTTGTAATTTTTAGACTTTGTTTCCACTTGAGAGAAATCTGGCTCTACATCAACGGCAACTCTTACGTTGTTATAACCCAAAGCTTGACCGAGGACTTGCTCAAGGTGTTTTGTAATAGAGTTCTCAAGCTCAGCTTTAACCCTTAGCTGCTCATTGGTAAGATAGGAAGACGGATTGTTTAGTTCTTCAGTTAGGTCCACACCGTTGCTATCAACCACCGTAACTCTATTGGGTGTTAAATCTGGTACACTGGCAGCCACCAAATTTCTTATAGCTATCACTTGACGTCTGGTAATGGACGCTCCTGGCTTTAATTCTATAAAAACTGATGCAGAAGGTTTTTGGTTTTCGGTTATAAATATGCTTGGTTTTGGTATTGCTAAATTTACCTTGGCTCTTTCTATATTTCTAAAACCAAGAATAGTATTTGATAGTTCCTGTTCTAAAGCCCTTTGGTATTCCACATGTTGCATAAAATCCGTTATTCCAAGGGGCATCTTGTTTAAAAGCTTAAAACCTGGATATCCTTTAGTAGGAAGTCCCATAGCTGCTAGCTTCAATCTAAGCTGTCTAGCTTCGTTCTCTGGCACAAGTATAGTCCTGCCATCCTGTGTTATTTTGTATTTTACATTATCTTTTTCAAGCTGCTCTACTATAGCAGCCATATCTCTGTTGTTTAAATCTCCGTAAAGCACCGTATAATGGACTCTTGATGTTAGAAAAAAAATAACTCCTGTTAAAAGCGCCAAAACTATAGGTATAGATACAATTGCTATTTGCTGGGTTTTGTTTAAAGCCTGAAAACGCTCTTTTAAGTTGTTCAATATCTCTTTAAAGTCCATAGAGCGTTAAACTTGTGTGTTTATAAGAGTTTGATAAGCGTCTAAAAGCTTGTTCCTCACTTGCACAAGCAGATTCAACACCACACCAGCCTTATCAAACTGTACCACAGCATCGTGAAGTGGAATATCAGCACCTTCTAATATCGCCTTTTTCGTAGCTTCGGCGGTTTGTTGGACTTCGTTTGTATAGTTTAAAAAGTTTGACAGCACATCAAAAAACGTTTCCCCTTCTTTATTTTTCTGATTTTGAGGCTTTTCTAAAGAATTGTTTGCAAATAAATCAGGTATACTTTTGATTATGTTGTCCATACTTATGTCCAGCTGTTTATAGTAAACTGAGCTATATTTTTAGTCATATTAAAAGCGCTTAGATTGGCTTGATAACTCTCTGTAGCTGTAATCATATCCACCATTTCAGTGGTGACGTTTACATTGGGCTCTTCTACATAACCCTGAGCGTTGGCATGAGGATTTGAAGGGTCGTATATAAGCTTAAAACCGTTTGACTGTCTAATCTCGTTTACATTTACAGGTACTAAACCATCAGAAAGTAAATTTTTATCATAAACCGCTTGAAAAACAGGTTCTAACTTCTGATAAGGGGTTCCATTGTTTTTGTAGGATTCGTAGTTTGCAAGGTTTGAAGCAATGGTATTCATCCTAATACGCTCTGCATACATGCCAGAAGCAGATACGTCAAAAGCGTTGAATATATCAAGCATAGTTTACCTCCTTATTGCCCTTTTATAGCTGTATTTAGTTCATTTATATTGTCTGTTACCATTTTCATATACGTCTCATAGGCTATATAATTAGCATTAGCTTCGGCCATTTGCTTTTCTATGCTTACATTGTTTCTATCGTTACCCACAAGACCAGATTCTTTTTCTAATATATCAAAATGGGGTCCTGTTTGCACGGGTTGTATTTGTTTTTTTGGATTTGTTATTTTTAGAGCAAGCTCTTTTTCAAAGGGTACAAATCTTACGTTTAGCTCTTTATAATGAGGGGTATCTGCGTTTGCTAAGTTGCTAAGTATAATTTTATGTTTTAACCACGTATAATCCAGATAAGGAACTACTTCATCTACACCTTTAAAAAGCCCCATAACTATTCACCCCACAAAACTATAGCAGCCTTAGCCCACATATTTTGGCTACCCTTAGCCAAACCTAATATATATTTTAACTCATTTTTATCTTTTAGCAAGTAGCTAATGTAAGCAGCTTTGTATAAAGCCCACCAATAAATATTGTCCTTTGGTTTATTGTATACATCTATATATTTTTTAAAATATTCTAAAGCACTCTTATAATCTTTTTTGTTTAACTTTAGCACGCCGTCTTCTAAAAGAGCAAGCTTTGTATAATCTTTTAATCTATTTGACATATATACGTTTTTATGAGATAAAAATCTATCCAGCATAGTATCGTTATCGGTATAATACCCTATCAAAAACTCGGCTTCTTCTTTGTCATCGCCCTTTAAGTTGTTTAAAATTGAGTTTAAAGCCGATATCCCATTTTTCACATTTCCTTGTTCTATGTAAAACTCTCCTTGTAAAAATGTCCTTATATTTTGGTCTTGTATACCGCTTGTAAACCCAAGCCCAGTAGTATCACCTATATATACAAAAACTCTCGAGATATTTTCATAAGTATTTGGTTGTAAAAACATTGCAAACAAATCAGGGTCTTCTTTATAAACGCTGTAAAGCCTATAAGCAAAGGTTTTATTGTAAGGATTTTCTTTAGATATTATGTTTACTATATAGTCTATGGGCTTTTCAAAAGATACATTGATATCGTCAAAATTTATAGGATTGTCTGGAAGCTTTATATTTAAAAAGCCTATAAACATGTCTTGAATCTCGGAAGGAGTAAGGTTATCTTTAAGATAATAGCTCAGAAGACCAAAGTCTGGATACAAAGATAAAACGCTTGGAAAATGAAGCCATAAAAGTTGATCCAGCGTCTTTTTGTAAAAGGGTATTTTGTAAGTTTTAAGGTAATCAGGATGCATCCAAAGAGTACTAAAAGATATATACGCTACAGGGTTGTAAAAAAGACCATCGTGTTTTAAAAACTCGTTTAACACTTTATGGGCATCAAGATAATCTTTTGTGGTTAAGTATATATGCATAAGTATAAAATTTGCCTTGTTTGTATATTTTCCATATATATCTCTTCTTTTTGAAAGCTCCAAATGAAACATCGCATCTTGCCAATCGGACATTTTATAAAAAGCGTATCCATAGAGAAACTCAAAATAAGGATGATAAGATAAGAAACTATCGTAATCAGAAGCTTCATGCAGCATAAAGGTAGTTTGTCTATAATCGCCTATTAAAAAATAGTATATGGCGTAATCAAAGTAATAAAGGGCTGTATCTTCTGGAGTTTTTATATCTTTGTTTTGTATATTTTGAATGTAGTTTATACCGTTTTTGTCATAGTTTCTTAAGGTAGCATAAGCTAATTTTATCTTATACTTGTTTATGTTTTTATACTCGCTTGAGAGGACCATAAAAACACCGGCAGCCTTGTTAAAATCTCCCAAAAGAAGATATATGTCTCCCAATATTTCCCTTTGCAAAGCTATATAAGAAGGTACTTTATAATAAAAAGGATACATATTAAGCATTACTATTGCGTTTTGAACACCTTCTATGTTGGCGCTATAATAGTTTTCATAAGCATAAGCCTTTGCTATATACAAATAAGAAAGCTCACCGTATTTGCTTTTTGGAGCCATGGAGTAGACATCCATAAGTTCAGATACAGCATCCTGATAATCTCTTAAGTGGATTAGATTTACAGCGTGGTTTAATTTTCTTTCCAAATATTCGTTTAGGTTCGGCCCTACCCCAAAAGATTTTATACCAGAAGCTGCCAACAAAACAAGAACAAATATAACAAAGATAAAAAGCTTCTTTATAAAAAGCTTCATGAAACTATTTTAAAACTTTATACTTTGATATGCTTATCATATTTCTAACACCTATGCTAAGATATTCCAAAAAGCTTAGAATTAAAAATATATAAGATATATCGTAAAATATATCTACCACGCCCAGTTTGGTGTTTTTTATATTCTCAAAAAAAAGTCCAGAAAAAAGTATTATCAAAGAAAAGGTAGTTAACTTTCCAAGAAAAGATGGCTTTGGAACTATACCAAAATAAAGAAACAAGATACTTCCAAGGATTATAAACACTTCCCTCGCTATTATCAACTTTACAAACACAATAGGTATTTGATATTTGGATTTTATAAAAGCAAAAGACAAAGAAAGTATCAAAACCTTATCGGCTATAGGGTCTAAAATCCTTCCAAGAAAACTTATGCTGTTGGTAAGCCTAGCTATAATACCATCAAGAGCATCTGTAATGCTGACAACTATAAACAAAAAAAACGCAAGTTTTATATCGGCTTTTAAAAGAAAAAATAAAAAAGGAGATACTACAAGCCTTATAAGAGAAAGGACGTTTGGAATAGTAAAAATATTTGAAGAGTTCAATTTATCCCGGACCTCAATATATCGTGAAGATGTATTATGCCTATGGGTTTTTCATCCTCTTCTATTATAAGAACAGTTATTTTATAATTCTCCATCAAAGAAAGCGCCTTTGCTAATATATCTGATTTTGATATAGTTTTAGGGTTTTTGGTACAAACCTCATAAACGCTGGTGGTGTTTATATCTATTTTATTTTCTAAAATCCTTCTTATATCTCCGTCTGTAAGTATGCCCACTAAAAATCCAGCTTCATCAACAACAGCAGTGGCTCCAAAACCCTTTTGAGTTATCTCTATAATAGCCTCGTAAATTTTTGCATCTTTTTTCACCACAGGAAGCTCATCGCCAAAATGTCCCACATCTTTTACCTGTTTTAGCTTTTTTCCTAAAAATCCAGCAGGATGCAAAAGGGCAAAATCTTCTTCTTTAAAACCAGATAGCTTTAGAAGACTCATAGCCAAAGCATCGCCTAAGACAAGCATAGCTGTAGTGGAAGAAGTAGGGGCTAAGTTTAAAGGACATGCTTCCTTATCTATATTTAAAGCAAGCGTTATATCGCTTTGTTTTGCCAAGGTAGAATTTTTCTTATTTGTAATGGATATAAGAAAAGAGCCCACCATTTTTATATAAGGTATCATAGAAATTATCTCAATGGACTCTCCGCTGTTTGAAAGTGCCAAAACAATATCATCCTTTGTTATAATACCTAAATCTCCATGAAGCGCTTCGTTTGGATGTAAAAACACCGCAGGAGTGCCAACACTTGCCATTGTAGAAGCTATTTTTCTTGCAATATGTCCAGATTTACCAACCCCTGTAAGTATCACTTTACCGCTTGAGCTATGTATAATTTCCACAGCTTTTTCAAAATCTTCGTTTATTAAAAGCTTCAAACCTTCAATGGCCTCTATCTCTTTCGAGATAGTTTCTAAAGCGGTGTCTTTTACAAGGCTCATTTGTTAAAACGTTCTATAGCCTTCTTCAGCTCCTCAGATGCTTTATCTTTGGATATAAAGTTTTTAATCTTTACCCATTTACCTTGTTCTAACTCTTTATAGTGCTCAAAAAAGTGTTTTATCTTGTCTTTTATATGTTGCGGGATATCCTCTACGTCTTTTATATGAGAAAAAGAAGGATCTACTTTTTTGTGGGGCACTGCTAAAAATTTCGTATCAACACCAGCTTCATCTTCCATCTCAAGCATACCCACCAAAGAGCATCTTATAACAGAGCAAGGTATAGCTGAAAATTCCGATATAACAAGGATATCAGCCGGGTCCCCGTCTTCTGCCAAGGTATTTGGTATAAAACCGTAGTTAAAAGGATAATACATTGCAGTAAAAAGCACTCTATCTACAAAAACTACGCCGCTTTCTTTGTCAAGCTCATATTTTATATTGCTGTCTTTTGGTATTTCTATAAAAGCGTAGATATCCTCCGGCGGGTTTTTGCTTACTATTTTGCTTAAATCCATACAATTTCCTCCTTTCAAAGTTTAATATATTATATCAAACTATCTACCAAAATAAGTAATCGGGTCTATGGGAGTGCCATCTTTACTCCTTAATTCAAAATGAAGCTCACAGATAGATGTACCGGGTTTTTTGCCTACTAAACCTATAGTTTGACCTTTAGTGACCATCTGACCCTTTTTTACAAGAAGCTTTTGGTTGTATGCATAAACCGTTATGATACCACCACCATCTACTATAGCCATATTGCCGTAAGCCGCAAGGTCATCACCGCTATATACCACTATGCCTGAGTTTATAGTTTTGACAGGCTTGCCGCAAGCGGTAATTATATTTATGCCCCTTTGGGCTCTTTTTATTTGACCATCCACAGGTAAAGGTATTTTTACCTTAGAAGTAGGTTTTTGTACATTCTCATTAGCCTCTTGTCTGGTAAGAGATTTTAGATTGTTTGGAGTGGGTCTTGAAGGTGTTGAAACATAGTTTTCTTTATAGTGCTTTTTTGCCCTAGCTATCAATCTTTTGTAAGTTATATGCTTTTTGCCAAGCTTCACCACAACCCCTTTGTTAAGGTATTTACCTACCAAATCTGGGTTTAACTTTTCAAGTATTCTAAGCGGTACACCAGTAACATCAGAAACGTCTCTTAGAGTGCCACCATTTTTAATAATGTAAAGCCTATACTTCCTGCCTTCATATCTTTCTATATACTTTGTATTGTAAGGGACTTTTATGGTTTCTCCAACTCTTAAAAAGCTCCTGTGAAGGTTGTTGAGCTCTTTTAATTCTCTTACAGTAGTACCAAAACGCTCTGCCAACAAAGATAAAGTATCGCCGCTTTTCACTTTATAACTCATCGTAGGTATTCTTGGTTTTCTCGGCTTGTAAGGGATACAGAGTTTTTGCCCTATAGATAAAAATTTATGCCTTCTAAGAGACGGGTTTGCCTCCTTTATGGACTTTGTATAAACGTGAAACTTAAGAGCAATACCGTCTATCGTATCACCCTTTCTAACTTTATAATAATGGCATTCATACGCTTTTGCTTGCCATGTTAAAAGCCCTAAACTAATACAAAATATCAAAGCTTTTTGGATAATCTTCATCTTCAAAAACCTCCATGTTATATTTTATATCAGAAACAAAAGCATACTTTGGGCCTTCTTTTAGCTTTTCTAAAAATATTTCTAACACTTCTTTTTCTCCTATGGCTTCAAACTCCACAGAACCATCATCCAAATTTTTCACATAACCTTGAATACCTAAACTATCGGCTATATCTTTGGTAAAAGCCCTAAAACCTACTTTTTGAACTCTTCCAAACACTTTTCCTTTTAGAATATACTTCATTGAAATGACATTATAACATACAAAATTTATCTTCATCAATGAGGTAATCTTTAATGGTAAAATATTAAAAAGGTTAAAAGGAGGTTTCAGATGAAAAGTGCATTAGAAATGCTGAGGGGATTTGATAAGCAGTTTGAAAAAATAACCACCGATGGTATGATACCAAAGGATTTCAACATGCTTGTGTTTAGTGGCATGGGAGGGTCTGGTATCGTAGGAGAGATAATGAGGTCTTATCTTATAAAAAACGATTTCAAAAAACCCGTGTTTTCTATAAAAGGATACGAGCTTTTGCCCTTTGTGGATAAAAATAGCTTAGTGATATGCATATCTTACAGTGGCGATACCGAAGAGACCATATCTATCTTTGAACAAGCGATAAAAATAGGTGCCAAGATAATATCCATAAGCTCAGGAGGTAAGTTGGAAAAGCTATCAAGCGATAACGGGGTACCTCACATAAAAATACCCACCGGTTATCCACCAAGGTATGCTCTCGGGTTTATGTTAAACGCCTGTTTGTGGCTTTTTGGAAAAGAGGAAGAGATATTGGATTTAAAAGAGGATTTAAAAGCATCAAGCTCACGTTATGAAGAAATTTCAAAAGACATAGCAAAAGGGCTTTTTGGATATGTACCTATCATATACGGCACACCGCTTATGGAAGCAGCCGCTTACAGATTTAAAACCCAGATAAATGAAAACTCAAAAACCCCAGCTTACAACGCATATATACCAGAGATGCATCACAACGAAGTGGTGGGCTACACAAACCCAGATATAAACCAGTACCTTAGGTTTGTAATAGTGGCAGACAAAAAAGAACATCCTAGAGTAAACCTAAGAGTTAGCATGACCGTGGATATTCTAAAAGATAAAGGCTTTAACCCAATACTCATATCCGAAGAAGGAAACTCTTACATTTCAAGGCTTTTAAAAAATATATACATAGGGGATTTTGCCAGCTATCATTTGGCAAGTATGTATGGTTATGACCCGTTGCCAGTGGACATAATAACCTATGTAAAGAAGAGGCTACAAGATGGATAGGATAAGGTTTGCAGAATCACCTTTTGAAGGACATCCAGACAAGCTTGCAGATATCATATCCGATGAAATATTGGACGAGTTTATGAGAAAAGACCCATTTTCTAGAGTTTCTATCAATGTACTTCTTAGCTCTAACATCGTATTTATAGCCGGGGAAGTATCTTCCTCTGCCTACGTAGATTTACAGATGATATCAAAAAAAGCTATAAAAGAAGTAGGATACACAAAGCCAGAGTATGGTTTTGATGGTGATTTGATAGGTATTATAAGCTCGATAAACGAACAAAGCCCAGAAATAGCTCTTTGCATAGCCTCAGAAGGTGCCGGAGATAGCGCTATAGTGGTAGGATACGCCACCGATGAAACCGAAAACTTTTTACCAGCCCCAATACATTACGCTCATAAAATCTCAAAAACCACATCAGATTTTAGAAAAAAGGGTATGATGCCATTTTTAAGACCCGATGGCAAAACTATAGTGGGGATAAAATACGAAGATCAAAACACGTTTTATATAGACTCCATAAATATGTTTGTCCAGCATGACCCAGACATAAGCTTGTCTCATCTTAGAGAGCTTATATTTGAAGATATTATAAAAAAACACATACCAACCTCTTTGTTGAGGAAAGAAACCAAGATAAAGATAAACCCAGCTGGTAGATTTATAATAGGGGGTCCAGTGGCAGATACAGGTATCACCGGAAGAAAAATAGTATCAGATGCTTACGGGGATATATCTTTTTCAGGAGGAAGCGCTTTTTCCGGCAAAGACCCCACAAAAACCGACAGAGCCGCCTCCTATATGGCAAGATACATCGCTAAGCATATAGTGGCCGCCAAGTGGGCTAAGAAAGTCCTCATACAGATAGCTTACGCTTTTGGTGTGAAAGAACCAATTGGTTTTGACATAGAGACTTTTGGCACAGAGACAAAACCCGTAGAGCTTATAAAATCAAGGATAAGAGAAGTCTTTAGCTTATATCCAAAAGACATTATAGAGATTTTGGATTTAAGAAAACCCATATACAAAAAAACCGCTTGTTATGGACATTTTGGAAAAGAAGGGCTTAGTTGGGAAACGCTTGATAAGTTAGAGTACTTTACCTAATATGAAAGTAAATTTTGTAAACTTAGGATGTCCAAAAAACTTAGTGGATTCGGAAAACCTTATCGGTTTTTTTAAAAAAGAGGATATTAGCTCTTATCACAAAGCCGATACTGTAATTATAAACACCTGCGGTTTTATAGAACAAGCCAAAAGAGAATCTATCGAACATATCTTAAAAGCTATAGAAGACGGTAAAAAAGTACTTGTAACAGGATGTCTTGTTTATAGGTACAAAGAAGAGCTTCAAAAAGAGATACCAGAAGCTGTATTTTTTGAAAATATAAAAGATTTAGACAGTGTTGAGCTTTTAGAAACCCCAAAAAGACAAATCACCACAAGGCATTATGCTTATCTTAAGATAGCAGAAGGCTGCAACAGAAAATGCTCTTTTTGTGCGATACCAAGTATAAGAGGGCATCATCGGTCCAAATCCATAGAGGAGCTTGTAGATGAGGCAAAATATCTCAAAGACAACGATGTAAAAGAGCTTATCATAGTATCCCAAGACACTCTTTACTATCAAGAAGACAACTCTTTTAAAAGCATAATAAAACTCTTAGAAGCCCTTGAAAAGCTAGATTTTCCTTGGATAAGGCTCATGTATCTTTACCCAAATAGCATCACCGATGAGCTTATAGATTTTATAGACAATTCTAAAAGCATTTTGCCATATTTTGATATACCGCTTCAACATATATCCGATAATGTTTTAAAAAGCATGAGAAGAGGCTATACAAAAAAAGATATTTTTAGGCTTTTAGAAAAAATAAACGCTATGAAACACAAAAAATCCATTTTAAGAAGCTCTTTTATAGTAGGATACCCAACTGAAGAAGAAAAAGATTTTGAAGAGCTCTTAGATTTTATAAGCCAAAAAATCTTTCAATTTGTGGGGGTATTTGAATACTCCCACGAAGAAGGGACCTTTGCTTATAAGCTTGAAGACAAGATACCAAAAGAAGAAAAACAAAGACGCTACAAAGAGGTGTTTAATCTATCTCAAGACATACTTGAAGAAAAAAATACAAGCCTAATAGGTCAAGAGGTAGATATACTTATAGAGAAAAAAGATAAAGGAAGAACCTTCTTCCAAGCCCCCGAGATAGATGGGATAGTTATATTGGATAGACCAAGCGCTAAAACAGGCATCATAACAAAAGCAAAGGTAATAGGTAATATAGGCGCTGATTTGTTGGTGAATGTATGATACTTTACATTCTAAACATCGTTTTTTACCTAATGGCGTTTGTGAGTTTTCTACTTTATACTCTAAAAGCCAAAAACACGATAAAGTATAGCTTAATCTTTATAATGCTTGGCAACCTATCATACCTTATTAAGCTTATAATAAACGTAAAAACTGGCGTAGTGTTTAGCAACATAGACGCTATAGTGGCGTTTTCTGGCAACGTCATAATGCTTTTTTACGGCATACTTCTTACTAAATTTAGGAACCTGGAAAATGTAGGGTTTATCATATCTTTCATAGGCGCTCTATTTAGCATGGCAAACCTAAGAAATGTATTTTTGCATCAGCATGCAAGCCTTCTAAATCCCATATTCCTTATACATATTATAAGTGCAGGGCTCTCTTACTCTTTTATCATGCTTGGTGGTATTTTTTCACTTCTAAAGCTTATATCCGAAAAGCAGATAAAACAAAAGAGATTTTCAAAAACCTACGTACCTATCTATACCTTGATATTTATAGAAAAGCTGTCCATAAATATGAGCTTCATATTTTTAACTATCACCATACTTTTTGGTGTAATGTGGTCTTTTTATTACGATAAAAGCCTTTATATAGACCCAAAGATTATAGTCATATCATTTTTATGGTTTTACTATGCAATACTTGTACATACCTACATATTTAAGTCTTCAAAACCAACTACCATATCTGTTTTATCAGCCATAGGAAGCACAATCACAGTTATATCCGTCATATTCATAAAACATAGTATAATAACAGGATGAGTAAGGCTTGGTCTGGAAGGTTTAAAGAAGAAACTCTAAAAGATGTGGAGCTTTTTACAGAGTCTATAAGCTTTGACAAGATTCTGGCTCTTTATGATATAGAACAAGATTTTGCCCATTTGGAAGCCCTTCTAAAAGCAAGCGTCATCTCAAAAGAATCTTATGAAAACATCAAGAAAGGCCTTCAAAAGATAAAAGAAGAGATAGAAAAAAACGTATTTAACTACGACATATCAAAAGAAGATATACACATGAACATAGAAAGCAGATTGTACGAACTAATAGGAGAAGATGCCAAAAAATTACACACTGGCAGATCCAGAAACGACCAAGTAAACACAGATTTAAGGCTATATTTAAAAGACCATATATTAGATATTTTTGAGCTTTTAAAAGCCTTAAAACAACAGCTTATTTTAAAAGCAAAAGAGTACGAGCATCTTATAATACCGGGATACACACACTTACAAAGAGCTCAGCCGGTGCTGGTGGCTCACTATCTTCTTTCTTTTAAAGAGGCTTTCGTGAGAGACTCCCAGAGGCTTATAGACGCCTATAGAAGGATAGACACCTTGAGCCTTGGAAGCGGTGCTTTGGCAGGGGCAGATTTTCCTTTGGATAGGTTTTTGGAAGCAAGTATTTTAAACTTCTCCAAAATATCTAGAAACTCAATGGATGCAGTGGCAGATAGAGATTTTGCCATAGAGTACATGTTTTGCCTTAGCTCTATAGCTATGCATCTTTCAAGGATGGCAGAGGATTTTATCATATTTAACACAGAAGAGTTTAAATTCATAGATTTACCAGATAGTCTTTGTACGGGCAGTTCTATCATGCCTCAGAAGAAAAATCCAGATGTTTTGGAGCTTATAAGAGGAAAAACTGGAAGAGTGTATGGAGACCTTCTAAATCTTATGATAAATCTAAAAGGGCTTCCAACAACTTACAACAGAGACCTTCAGGAGGACAAAGAACCTATTTTTGACGCCACAAATACCATCCTTAAAAGCCTAAAAATGATGATACTTATAATAAAAGACATAAAGTTTAGAGGCGATATAGAGGCTGGCAATTTACTTTTAGCCACTGACCTGGCAAATTATCTTGTAGAAAAAAATATACCCTTTAGAGAGGCTCATCACATAGTAGGTAATATAGTGGCATACTCCATAGAGCATAAAAAACCATTGGAATCTCTTAGCAAAGAAGAACTAAACACTTTTTCAAACGCTTTTGATAAAGATGCAAAAGATATAATATCAAAAGAACTTTCTATATCAAGAAAAAAAACCTACGGAAGCACAAACGAATATTTTGTAAAAAAACAGTTAGAGCTATCTTTTTTAGAGGAAGCCATAGACAAAAATTTATAAAAGTATTATAATTTTAGTTAGAGGAGTTTATGATAAAAGCTCATAAACATGGAAACTTGGGGCTTACTATTACAGAGGTTATGGTGTCTATCGCTCTTTTGGCAATAGGGATTATCACATTTGCAGCGCTACAATCATTTTTTGCAAACGATACAAAAAATAGGTTTATATATGGATGTCTTACCACTGTCGCTTCAAACGGCATAGCCATGTGTATGAGCGGACAGCCGATACCTTCCACAGTCAAGTGCGGTGGCATACAAGTGCATTTGAATATAAACCAATCTGGAAATATTATAAATGGAAATGGAGCGTGTAGTCCGCCTACAAGTGGCTGTAGTCCAATAACATCCACGGCCTCTTACAACAACATATCTTATAGGGAAACTGACAATGTTTGTGCGTTCTAAGGCTTTTACCATTACAGAGATGCTTGTAGCCATAGCTATGAGCATTATACTGATGCTGGCACTTTTTGAACTTTACGAATCCACTCAAAAGATATTTTTTAATACAAACTCCATATCTGGTGCAGAAGAAAACGCTTACAACGCTTATGTGATAATGCAAAAATATTTTGACAGAGCCGGTGTCGGTGTCCCATCAAATACACTAAGTACCGGCGGGTATCCACCGCCAGCGCCAAACTACGTATCCATATCCTCCGGAAGCCCTTGCGATAGCATTACATTTTATGGAGATTTGTATGGATTTGGAATGGTGCAAAGTATAAGCAATGGGAATGCTTATGTCATAAGCTGTAGATTATCAGATACAAATCCAAGCGGTAGTACCGCATACTATTATTTAGTTAGAGGAGAAAATTTTTATTATTCAAACTCTTCTAATACTTCTCCTGATGTATTTACAATAGATATATCTCCAAACAACGTATCTTGCATATCTACTACAAGTCCAAACGCCAGTATATCTGGAGCCACAATATATGATACTAATACAGCTCAAAACGTAAGTTTAAGCCCAGGGGATGTACTTTATTCAGTTCCATATCAAATATCGTTTTTCTGTAAGCAAAATCCAAGTGACAACAACAATCTTTGGCTATATCTTCAAACCGTAAACGAAGCTACTAACATTACCAATACACAACCGATAGTCCCAGTGCAAAGTGTTAGTTTTAGCGCATATCCTCAAGGATGCCTTTCCACAAACTCTTGCAATATGATACAAGCTACTATAGGTGTTAACTCGAGCAATAAAAATGCTTCCGGAAGCATGGCTTCCATCACTTTTAGCTTTGATTTTTACAAGTAGGAGGTGGGTTTTATGAAAAAACAGTCTGGTTATACGTTAATCACCACTATGCTTGTAATGATAATACTATTTGTAATAGGTATAGCTGGTGCTTTGCTTGTGTATTATGGTAATATGACATCCACCGCTATGATAAACTATCAAAAAGCCTATTATAATGCGGATTATGGACTTCAACAAGCAGCTTACAACGCTATGAATGGTATTTGTAATTGCCAAAACAACGGATGTGGCATGTCTCAAAACCTCCCTACTGGTGGAACCGTAACAGTAATTACACAAGCTGATACCAACAATACAACATGTTTTATAGAATCTATAGGTAAAGGACAAACTGGAGGGCAAGTGGCAAAAGCGGTGGCAATATCCACTGGCGGGTCCAATTGGGGAGCTCTTGGGATATTAAACGGTGCAATAATGAACTTTTTTGGTTCTGCTGCTATAAATGGTTGTGATTACACTGATAACTGCCAAGCTGCAGGTCTTCTAAGAGGTAATGGTTTAAGTATTGTCTTAGGACTTAACTATTATACTTGCCAAAGCAATCCTAATTCTAACAATCCACAAGGTATTATAGGAAATCCAGCTGTTAAAACTATCAGTGCTCCAGATATAGCTAAAATGATTACAAATTATCCAAGCTTTTCTGCTTTACAACAAGCTATTCAAGATATGGCATGTCCCCCAGATGGTTCGTCTTGTTTGAATATACCAAACCCAGCTTCTTTACCATCAAATTGTGTATGTTATGGTAGTGCAGTATCAAACGATGGGCAAACTATACAATGCAATTCTATAACTACGCTATCATCTTCTTGCTCTTCATACTATATAGCTGGTGTATTCAATGCGAACAATGGATTTACACTAAACAATCAAAACCTATATGCAGTAGGTGGTATAAACATAGATGGTCCTTTTAATTTATCAAACGCCACTGTAGTATCAGATGCTGCAACCAACATGAACTCTACTATAAACGCTACAAATTCAAATATTTATGTTTCTACAGGTTCTATAGCTTTTGACAGCACATCTATTTTATCTGGTACAAAAGTTTATGATGGTATGGGTGACATATATTTTAATGGCGCTAATGGACAAAACATTACAGCAGATTTATGTGGTGGAAATCCTTGCAATTCATCTAACGATTCCATAGTATACACAAACGGTGCTACATTCGTAAATGGCCCTATACAAGGTGGTCTTTTGTATGGAAACGGAGGACTCACTATACAAGGTATAAATGGCAACAGAGAAGTAGGAACTTCTCAAGAACCAGTAGTAGCTATATCTGGTATAGGTAGCAATTCTAACATGACTATCGATATGAGCGGCACCACACAGTTTAATGGACTTATTATGGCTTATATGCTTGGTAATTTTAACATAGGAAACAACCAGATAAACGGCGCCTTATATGCTAATGATTTAGCTAATTTTAACGTCGGAGGCAATGCCTCTATAAACTTCAATTACAACATACTATCTCAAATAGTGAATGACTTTCCAAACATTTTTCAACCTGTAAATTGTTACTCTCAAGGAACACAAGAGTCACTTTTAAATGCTAGCACATTGTATTAAAAGCATTGAAAACTTGAGGATATGGTATATATTTAGAAAGCGGAGGTAAGGATAGATGTTTAGAGCGATGTGGACATCGGCAGCTGGTATGACAGCCCAACAACAAAACCTTGATATTATATCAAACAACATGGCAAACGTAGATACAGTAGGCTATAAGCAACTTCAACCCGTATTTGACGACCTTGTATATCAAACGGTAAAAGACCCCGGTATGGAAACCTCTCAAAACTCCCAAAACCCCATAGGATATCAACTTGGACTTGGGGCATATATAGATGGAACTTACGGCATATTTACCCAAGGCAACGTCCAACAAACTGGTAATCCTCTTGATGTAGCTATTCAAGGAAATGGATTTTTCCAAGTGGCAATGCCAGATGGCACTATTGCATATACAAGAAATGGACAGTTTCAATTGGATGCCAATGGAGATTTGGTAACGGCAGATGGATATCTTATACAACCACAAATCACTATACCTCCAAACGCTACATCTGTAAACATAGGTCCAGATGGTACAGTAGCTGTAACAATACCGGGTCAACAAGGGGTTCAGGTGGTGGGTCAATTACAACTGGCAAACTTTGTAAACCCAGCAGGTCTTAAAAGGATAGGCAACAACTTATATGAGCAAACCCAAGCCTCCGGAAACCCTATAGTATCAAATCCCGGTACCCAAGGTCTTGGCACACTTCTATCTGGCTATGTGGAAGCCTCAAATGTTAATATAGTCAACGAAATGGTAAATCTTATAATAGCAGAAAGAGCTTACCAGTTTAACGCCAAAGGGATAACCGCAGCAGATACCATGCTATCAACAGCGGCAAACCTTTACACTGGTTAATGAAAAAAACCTTTTATAGCGTTTTTGTTTTATTAATTTTTCTACCGTTTTTGGGCTTTTCAAAAGAGATAATTTTTAGTCAAAGATATGTTGAAAAGCTAGTAAAACAAGAAATACAAAAAAAGTATGGTAAAAATATAAAGGTGGATTCGGTAAATTGTTTTGTATACAAACCTTTTGAAGTGGATTCAAAAGACATATCAGTAAGCCTTAGGATACCACCTCTTAGCCCAGACGCTTACGCTAGCATAAGCATAAACTCCAACAACATACTTCAAAGAACATACAACGCCATAGCCTACATAGAATGGAGAGTACCTGTGATAGTGGCAACAAAACTTATCACAAGGGGGGAGATAATTACAAAAAACGACATTAAAAGCGCCGTCAAATACATTAGATTTGTGCCTCAAAACTTAGTAGTATCAAAGCATCAAGTGATAGGGGCTACAGCCTTACAAAATATAGGCATAGGAGAGCCCATAAGGACTTCTATGATAAGCATGGTGCCTGTTATAAGGTATGGAGACATCGTAAGAGTGATATACGACAACGGTTATATAAGGATTACCACAAAAGCAAAAGCGATGCAAAACGGATACCTTGGAAAGTTTGTAAGACTAGAGCCCCTTGACAACCCAAAAACCTTTATCACCGGCAAAGTCATAGATAAAGATACGGTCCTTATAAGCCCAAATTCATATTAATTTCATGTAAAAATGATAAAATTAGATAAGATGGACAGTAGCATAAGCAAGCTAGACAAAACCTTTTGGAAAGACTTCTGGCACATATTAAAACCCTATTGGCTTCATTCGGAAGAAAAAAAGAAAGCCTGGCTTTTGTTTTTCGTGATAATTTTCTTAAACCTTTTTCAAGTATTTTTAAATGTGCTTTTTACAAAATGGTACAAAGTTTTTTACGACGCGTTGCAGCACTTTGATGAAAAAGGCTTTTGGAAAGCGCTTTTAGAGTTTAGCATATTGGCTACGTTTTTTATAGTATCGGCAGTTTACGCTACATATCTTCAACAGATGCTTCAAATAAAATGGAGAGCTTGGCTTACATCCTTTTACATATCAAAATGGGTTAGCAACAAAAAATTTTACCACATGCAAGTGATAGAGCAAAACACCGACAACCCAGACCAACGTATAGCAGATGATGTAAACGCCTTTATAAGCCAAAGCTTAAGCCTATTTCTTGGACTTATGAGTTCTGTGGTGACGTTTTTCTCTTTTGTGGGTATGCTTTGGGTTATATCTGGTCCTATAAGTTTTGATGCTTTTCATATGAAAATCACAATACCCGCTTATATGGTTTGGGCAGCTATAATATATGCGGTGGCAGGTACTTACATAACCGCTAAAATCGGTAAACCTCTTGTAAAACTAAACTTTGACCAACAGATGTTTGAAGCAAACTTTAGATTTGCTTTGATAAGGATAAGAGAAAATTCAGAGTCTGTAGCTCTTTTAAACGCAGAAGAAAAAGAGCACCAAAATCTCATGGATACGTTTAGATACGTATTTCAAAACTACTGGCAGATAATGGTAAGACAAAAGATGCTTGGATGGTTTACCTCTGGATACAACCAAATAGCTATTATATTCCCAATCCTTGTGGCAGCGCCAAGATTTTTCGCAAAAAAGATACAACTTGGGGATGTGATGCAAATAGCAAGCGCCTTTGGCCAAGTCCAATCGTCTTTATCTTTTATAGTAAACTCTTATTCTTCTATCGCTGCTTGGTACTCGGTGGTGGATAGGCTTAGGACCTTTGAGAGAAATATACAGTCTATAGAAAACTCTCAACGTCAAAGTAAAATCACTATTTTACCAAGTCAAGATAGGCTTGTGATAGAAAACCTAAGCATAAAAATACCTTATTCTGAAAAGCTCATAGTAAAGGATTTAAACCTCACAATAGAGAAAAAAGAACACACCATCATAATGGGACCATCTGGTGTCGGTAAATCTACGCTTATAAGGGCAATAGCCGGTATATGGCCCTTTGGAGAAGGCGTTATAAAACTGCCTTCAAACCACATGTTTTTACCCCAAAAACCTTATTTTCCTTACGGAAGCCTGAGAGAAATACTTTTGTATCCATCTACAGACGGTAAAGCTGTGCCAAACGAGTATTTGGAAGAACTTTTAAACATGGTAGGGCTTTCTTATCTTTCAAAAGATTTAAGCACCAAAAACTTGTGGTCTCAAGTGCTCTCTCCCGGTGAACAGCAAAGTTTAAACATAGCAAGAGTGTTGCTTCATACTCCAGATTGGCTTTTCATGGATGAGTCCACAAGCGCCTTAAACGAAGAAAAAGAAATACATCTTTACAATCTTTTATTGGAAAAGCTTAAAAACCTAACAATTATAAGTGTAGCCCATAGAAAATCTTTAGAAAACTTCCACATAAAAAAATTAATCCTCAAAGAAAACCCCACATATGAGATAATAACATTAGACAAAGTTAAAAACCTAATCTAAGTTTAAAGAGGTTTTTATGAAAAACAAGAAAACAAAATGCAACTTATCAAAAGAGCTATTTATAAACAGCGCTTTAATAGGCATGTGTGCTTTAACGCTATCCTCCTGTGGTGGCGGTAGTGGTGGCGGTGGAAGCTCTAGTTCAAATCCATCTAGTAGCTCTCAAGCCAACACAGTATGCCCAACATCAAGCCAACCAAACAGCGCATACATATGTCAAGGGTCTGATTATATAAATGAACCCATCATAACGGTATATATAGACGGAACGCCAGTAAGCTTACTTTTAGATACAGGGGCTTCTGGGATATTGGTGAATCAATCAGCCGTCAATATCCCATCGTCAGATTATACCAACACACCATTTTTTGGTACTTTTGGAGATGGAAGCACATACTCTGGAACAGTGGCTAGCGCTACCGTTTGCTTAAACCCAAACTACAAAAATACATGTGTAATAATGCCTGTGAACGTCGATTATTTAGAAAGCGCTTTTCCTCCAAACGGAGAATCTCAAGGGGATTTTGGTATAGATTGCAGTGCAAACACATTTTCCCAAAACTCTTTTTGTTATTTTTATTATCTTGAAGCTCAAAACGGTATAAATTCGTATGCACTATCTTTTTCAACACTTTCAAACACATTTTATGGGAATTCGTCACCCAATTCACCCATAGGAGAGTTAAGTTTCGGATCTTACAACAATAGTAATAACGGGCTTATATCATACAACGAAGGAGGTTTTCCGTCTACTACAGCAATATTTTCATCATACACAAGCAGCATACCCTCTTTTACAGCAACAACTTCATTTTTTGATACAGGGTCAAATTTTAACTATCTAACTACAGACGTATTTAAAACAGAAATACCACATTTTTCTAAAACCGCAAGCGAAGGAGCTTGTTATCAAAACGTGCTAAATGGAGGGTTAAGCATATCCTACAACATCCAAAACACTTATTCAACAACGTTTTTAACAGAACCACCACAAAATATGTGTAATCTTTTGATGCAACCCTTGGTTATAGAGGGTGTTACTTTAGACGCAGGTTCTTATTCTTCCGTAGGGTATGAGGATTTTGGATTTCCCGAGATGATAAGACATAGCTTTATTTGGATATTAGACAACAACGGTTTTGTAAAATATATAAAGATTAACAACTAATTAAAGCTCCGGGGGAGGGGCTCGAACCCCCAACCTGGTGGTTAACAGCCACCCGCTCTGCCGGTTGAGCTACCCCAGATAATTTATTATTATAGCATAACAGAGGATTTTTTGCAAAAAATATTTATCATAAATTTAAGATTTTAACGCTATAACATCTATTTCCACAAGAGCGCCCTTTGGTAAAGAAGAAACCTCCACAGTAGAACGAGCCGGTTTTATAGAAACTTCTTTGAAAAACTCCTCATACACCGAGTTTACCACTGCAAAATTCTCCAAATGAGTTAGATATATACTTACCTTCACTACATCTTCTATACTAAAGAGAGCTTCCTCTAGTATATTTTTAATATTTAAAAGACATTGCTTTGTTTGTGAGACTATATCTTGTTTTAGATTTCCGTTTTCATCTATACCTATGCTACCAGATACAAAAAGCATATCGTTTACAAGTATAGCTTGAGAGTAAGGCCCCAAAGGCTTTGGTGCCTTTGGTGTAAATACCTCTCGTTTCATATCTTTCTCTTTCTTCTCATATAAGCTGGCAAGTCGTCTGGCTCCTGAGGCTGGACTTCTTGCACAACTTTAGACCTCTCTTCTTTTTTTATATCCTTTTCTCTGTCTTGGGGTTTTATAATCTTCATACCTTGTTGAGCCTTTACGTTTTCTTCAAAATCAGTAGCCACTATAGCCACTTTGGCGTTTTGTGATTCGTTTTCACCAAGCATCACCGCTCCAAATATAATAAGGGCATTTTCGTCCGCCTCTTCTCTTATTTTTGCTATAGAAGATTCTATTTCTGTGAAAGGTGTATCTTGGTTTATCCACAGGGTCACCATAAGTCTTTTGGAGCCTTTTATAGAGTTTCCTTCCAAAAGCGGACTATGCATAGCTTGTTCTACAGCAACATCTATCTTATCGCTATTTTTAGATGTGCCTATACCTATCAGAGAAAGACCACCATCTTGCATTACGGTTTTCACATCCGCAAAATCTACATTTATAAGAGCAGGAGTTGCCACTATGCTTGTAATACCTCTTACAGCTTGAGAAAGAATGTCATCCACCATCCTAAAGGCATTGCCTATAGTTAGGTTTCTATCCGCTATATCGTGAAGCCTTTGATTGTGTATGACTATATAAGTATCACAAACATCTTTTATCTTTTGAAGCCCTTCCTCTGCCACCTGAGCTCTTCTTGGCCCTTCAAAATTAAAAGGTTTTGTACATACACAAACAGTGAGTATATTCATTTCCTTTGCCGCTTGAGCTATAACAGGTGCTGCCCCCGTACCAGTACCTCCACCCAAACCAACTGCTATAAAAAGCATATCGGTATCTCTTAATATCTCTTTTATCTTATCCAAATCTTCAAGAGCGGCTTGTTCTCCCATCTCTGGCTTGGCACCAGCACCAAGACCTCTTGTTATCTTTTCGCCAATTTGGAGTTTGTTTGGGACTGCCAGTGTACTGAGATGTTGTATGTCTGTATTTAAAGCGTAAAGTTCTACGTTTTCTATACCATCAAGATACATTCTATTTACCGCATTGCAACCACCACCGCCTACACCAAACACCTTAATCTTTGTAGGATTGATAAAATCCATATACACCTCCTATAAAATCACACTCATAAATAGTATATCATAAACGCTTCTCACATTTTGTATATGGCTTTTAAAAAGAACATAGGTTTAAAGATGCTTGGTGCAAACATGAAAACCCCACCAACAAAGATGGGGCTTTGATAATTAATTTAAGCTTTTTAATTTAGATGCTACAGATGTTATATAACCTAAGAAAGCTTCCTCTGGTTGAGCGCCTACAAATTCTGCAAGACCGTTGTTGAGGACTATCTTTGGCACACCTACCACTTGAAATTTCTCTGACAAGTCCATATTTTCCGATGCGTCTATGGCTTTTGATGTGATATAGTCGTTTGCCATTGCAAATTTAAAAGCTGTTATAGCGGCTGATGGGCAATATCCACAAGAAGTGGTAACAAACACCATTATATCTATGGGCACATCCACTTCTTTTAATATTTCCAACGTTCTTTCTTTAAGACCGGGATCCCTTTGAGATACTTGTATAATACCATGTATAAGGGTATTAAACTCTAAGCCAGCTGGAAGGCCTATATACCTTATGCCGTAATCCTTATCACCTTCTATAACAATAGTCGGTACCCTTTCTACGGCGTACAAAGAAGCAACTTCTTGGTTTGTAAGAGGAGATATAACCTCTAAAGATAGTTTATCTCCTGCCACCTCTTTCACCTCTTGCATCAACCCTTCTGTTATACCACAGCTTTCACAACCTATGGCCTGTGAAAACAGTTTTAGCTTTACAGGTTCTTTGAGATTCTTTTCAAATATGTCTCTTAACTGTGCCCTTGTTTCCAAGTCCAAAAGCATAAAATAACCTCCTTAAAGGATAAAAAATTTATTATATATTAATATAATAACTCTTAACAAAAAATCTATAGATAATCTGCCAAATATTGAGCAGTGACAGTATCCATGGTAGGCACATGTATTATGAGCCAAGGTACAAACTTTTGTTCTAAATAATTTGCTATCAATTCTTTATTTTTAGTGGCATAAAACTCCTCCTTTAGTCTGTTTAACTCGGATAGTCTCATCTCATGCTCTTGTCTATGCATAGGATAGGCAAAAAATCCAGTCTCCTTCATAGCGTTGTTCTCAAATTCAAAATGATAAATCACATCTGCCAAAAAATCTTCAAAAAGCCTTTCCACTTCTTCGATAGGTTCATTGTTTTTAATAGCGTCGTAAAGTTTGTTTAGAAGCTCTATCTCTTCAAAGTGTATATCGTTCATCTCCATCAAAGCCACTTGCGGTATCCTTTCTTTTTGTAAAAGCATAAAACTATACCTCCTATATTAAAATAATTAATTAAAATAAGTAAATGTTAATTTATATAAGTTAAGGTCATTGTCAAGATGGTATTAGTCAGAAAAGCACTAAAAAAAACAGTGTATAATTTATCATATCTAACGCAGAGATTTTGGATATAATATTTATTTAACTTTTTAGGAGTGAAAATATGGAATTGACCCTTAGCAATCAAGAAAAAGTTTACGATGTAATTATTATAGGCGCAGGACCAGCAGGAGCTTCTGCTGCAATTTATACTGCAAGAGCTGGGCTATCCACACTGGTTTTGTATAGAGCAGAAGCCGACGGGGCTTTGGGCGTCACTCAAAAGATTGAAAACTATCCCGGAATAAGAGGACCGCTATCTGGTTTCGAGCTTTTAAAATTGATGAGAGACCACGCAAAAGCCTTTGGGGCAGAGTTTCAAAGAGGCAAAGTAATAGCTACATCCTTAGAAGGTGATATTAAAAGCGTATACACAATAGACGGGAGAGAATACAAAGCAAGGGCTCTAATAGTATCCTCTGGGGCTATGGAAAGGGCTCACAAGTTTCCGGGGGAAGAAGAGTTTTTGGGTAAAGGCGTATCTTATTGCGGTGTCTGTGATGCGGCTTTTTTCAAAGATAGGCCTGTAGCAGTGGTAGGAGATGATGATTATGGTATCGAAGAAGCCGAATTTATAGCTCGTTTTGCCTCAAAGGTATACTTTGTAGTGCCTTCTTCAAAAATAAGAGCTCCTCAAGAAGAGATAGAACATTTCTCTAGCTTGCCAAATGTAGAAATACTTCTTCACACAAGACCAGTAAAGATAACAGGGGACAATCTTGTCAAAGGACTTCACGTTAAAAAACTCTCGGCCGGCGAGGAAATAACGCTGGAAGTCGATGGAGTGTTTATATTCATAGGTGGCAACAAACCATCCGTAGATTTTCTAATGGGTCAAGTAAATATGACAGACCAAGGTTGTCTTGTGATAAACGAAGAGATGATGACATCGGTCCCCGGTGTTTTTGCAGCGGGAGACATACTTTGCACAAATATAAAACAAGCCGTAATAGCAGCAGCAGACGGTGTTAAAGCCGCTTTGGCAGTGGATAAGTATCTCAACAAAAAATCTAAGATTACATCTCAGTGGTAATAAAGGGGGTTTTATGCAACATCTCACAAAAAAGCAATTGGATGAGTTAAAGAAAAAACTCTTGGAAGAAAAAGCCAAGATAATAGCAAGGTACAACGATACTTTAGAGGCTCAAAAAAGAGTTTCCGAAGAAGCAAAAGAACCTCAAGATTTAGAGGATTTGGGACAGATAAACTACACAGAGGAGCTGTTAGAGTCTTTATCTCAAAGAGATATGGAAGTGTTAAAAGAGATAGAAGATGCTCTTAAGAGGATGGAAAACGGCACCTACGGTATATGTGAATGGACCGGAGAACCAATACCCTACGAGAGGTTAAAAGCTATACCCTGGACAAGGTTTACCGCTAAAGGAGCAGAAGAATACGAGGAAAACATGGGCACTTCTATGACAAATACCACTTACGAGCCCCCAGTAGAAGATATAACCATAGAAAGAGACGACATAGGGGAAGATTGATATGCTTTACAAAGAAAGCGTTTCTAAGCTTTTAGAAGAAAGAGTAAAACCCTCTGAAATAGTAGAGGCATTTTTAAAAAGAAAAGAAGAGCTAGAGCCTAAGATAAGAGCCTATGTGACAGAGGTATACGACAAAGCCTATGAGAGTGCAAAGGCTCTAGATTCCCAAATACCAAAAGGAAAGCTCTTTGGTATACCAATAGCTATAAAAGACAACATAAACATAGAAGGTTATACCACCACTTGCTCTTCAAAAATGCTACAAAACTATGTATCCGTTTACGATGCTACCGTGATAAAAAAATTAAAACAAGAAGGGGCTATCATAGTAGGTAAAACCAACATGGATGAATTTGCCATGGGTTCTTCCACCGAGTATTCGGCTTTTTTCCAAACAAAGAATCCATGGAACCTTGATTTTGTACCCGGTGGTTCATCAGGGGGGTCTGCTGCATCGGTAGGAGCAAACATGGCACCTTTGGCTCTTGGTTCTGATACAGGGGGTTCTATAAGACAACCAGCTTCTTTTTGCGGAGTTATAGGACTAAAGCCTACCTACGGCAGAGTATCAAGGTATGGGCTTGTGGCGTTTGCCTCGTCCTTAGACCAAATAGGACCTTTTGGTAGATATACAAAAGATGTAGCCCTTCTTTTAGAGGTGATATCAGGACATGACCCAAAAGATAGCACCAGCGCAAATATAGAAGTCCCTTCTTTTTCTAAAAACCTAAAACCAAGGACAGATTTAAAAATAGGTATACCAAAAGAGTTTATGGGTTATAAGATAGACAAAGAAGTAGAAGAATCTTTTAAAAATTTTGTTAAGTTTTTAGAAGACAACAAAGCTATTGTAAAAGAAATATCCTTACCACACATAGAATACGCCATACCAGTTTATTACATAATAGCACCGGCGGAAGCCTCATCAAACTTGGCTCGTTTTGACGGTGTAAGATATGGTTATAGGACCAAAGATTTTAGAGATATCTTTGAGCTTTATGCAAAAACAAGAGATGAGGGGTTTGGTCCTGAGGTAAAACGCCGTATCATGCTCGGGACTTACGTACTATCATCAGGATACTACGAGGCTTACTACGGCAAAGCGTTGGCCGTTAAAAACCTTATAAAAAAAGAATTTCTAGATGCCCTAAAAGATGTCGATGTGATAATAAGCCCCACCTCACCTACACCACCTTTTAGATTTGGCGAAAAGCTAAATGACCCTATAGCCATGTATCTTTCCGATATATTTACAGTGTCCGTAAATTTAGCAGAGCTTCCAGCCATATCAATACCCTCTGGGTTTACAAAAGATGGGCTACCAATTGGGGTTCAAATAATAGGTAGAGCTTTTGATGAGCAAACGCTTTTAGACCTATCATACGCTTGGGAACTAAACTATCCCCACTATGATTACATCTCAAATGTATGATAGTCCTAAGCTTAGATACATCTAGTAGCAACATTTCTTTTTGTTTGCTAAAAGCCTCTAAACCAGTTTTAAGTTTTTACAAAAATACTAGCGAAAAAACGCTAAACCTACTACCTTATCTATTCAATCAATTTGAGATAGACCCCACATCCATAGACGCTTTTTTTATATCAATAGGAATAGGCTATTCTACTCCGTTAAAAATAGGCATAAACTTCATAAAAGCTATGGCTATAGCTCTACAAAAACCAATATACACTTTTACCAACATAGACGCTTTGGCAAAAACCATTTATAAACAAGAGGACGTATTCTTATATAGAAAGATATCAAACGCCTACGTAGGAGCTTATTATGAGAAAGGAAAAAGAGTATCTGATATAGAAGAACACCAAGAACTCCCAGAGACCTATTCAAAAAATATAGAAGACTACGAACACATGTTTTCTTGTCTTGGATATGAAGCTTTTAAGGATACCAACCCAAGCAATGTGTTTTTTATAGAACCAATATACACAAGACCACCTACAAGGATGCCACGCCCCACAAGGATGCCACGCCCCACAAGGATGCCACGCCCAACAAGGATGCCACGCCCAACAAGGATGCCACGCCCAACAAGGGTGCCACGCCCAACAAGGGTGCCACAATCAACAAGTATACCACGCCCAACAAGTATGCCACGGTTTACAAGTATACCACGCGATACAGGTATGCCACGGTTTACAAGTCTGCCACGGCTTACAAGTCTGCCAGAGGATAAAAGGATGCTTTGATGAGTGTACAATTAGATTTACTTCATGGGCTAAATGAAGAGCAAAGAAAAGTGGTGCTATCAAAAGGAAAACCTATTTTAGTAGTAGCTGGTGCTGGTTCTGGTAAGACAAAAACCATCATTCACAAAGCTCTACACCTAATACTTGATGAAGATTCAAAGGTTAGAGCCAAAAGGCTTCTTATGATAACCTTCACCAACAAAGCCGCCAACGAGATAAAAGAGAGAATCAGGCTTGCCGGAGAATCTTTTGGATTTAATCTAAACATAGAATGGATTGGCACATTTCACTCTGTAGCGTTTAGAATTATAAAAAAGCATCACGCCATATTTGGACTTTACAACGATTTCAGAGTACTTGATGAAGAGGATTCCAAAAGGCTGTTTCAGGGGCTTTTAAAAGGACAAGAAGTATCAAAAGAAGAAGGCAAAAAGCTTTATATAGCAGTAAACCAAGCTATAGAAGGTATAAGAGCTTTAGACGAGGACAACAAATTTGATAAAAAGGTTTTAGAGTTTAGAGAATCATTTTTAAACGCCATGCTTGAAACAAACGCCGTTACGTTTTCATATCTTATGGGTGCTTTAAAAGATATGCTTGAAAAAGACGAGGCTTTTAAAAGCTACTATCAAAACTTCTTTGACTACATAATAGTAGATGAATTTCAAGATACCAACACCACTCAGTACGAGATAATAAAACATATATCAAGAAACGACAACATATGCGTCATAGGAGACCCAAACCAATGTATATATGAATGGCGAAGCGCCCACCCAGACAACATAATAAGCTTTATAGAGGATTACAACCCAGAGATAATAAAGCTAAACATAAACTATAGGTCTTCCGCTGAGATTTTATCCTTAGCCAACGAAGTTTTAAACCATTCAAAGGCAAAATGGAAAGAGCTTGTCCCTATATTAAAAAGCCATAAACTAGAAACTGAACATAAAACGATAAAGCCTATCATCACGCTACATCCTACCGAAGAAAAAGAAGCCGAATGGATAGCGAAAAAGATTGAAGAGCTAAGCAAAGATGTACCCTTAGATGAAATAGCTATCTTAGTAAGAGTAAACTACATAACAAACTTCATAGAACAGGCTCTTGTAAAAGCAAAAATACCCCACAAGGTGGTAGGTGCTTTAAGGTTTTTCCAAAGAAAAGAAGTAAAAGATATATTAGCATATCTACATCTTGCAACAAATCCAAAAGACGTTATATCCTTTCAAAGGGCTATCACAAATCCAAAAAGAGGTATCGGTGAAAAAACTATAGAAAAGATAGTAAATTTGTCAAAACAAAAATCTATAGACTTAATACAAGCTACAAAATACATTTTAGGAAATAAGCTTTTTGAGGATGGTATTGCCACACAGGGGGGCTTTATAAGTACTATAGAAAGGTTAATACACAACTTAGAAAAAGGCAACGAGAGCATATCTTTTTACCTTGAAAAGCTTATAAAAGATATAAAATATTTTGAATACCTAGAACAAGAATACAAGGAAGATTACAAAGAGCGTGTTGAAAACATAAAGGAGCTTATAAGATTTTTTGAAATAGAGTCAGCTAAATCTGAACAAAAAGGCAATCAAAAAGAGGTCTTAAAAGAACTTTTACAAGAGCTTTCTTTAATGGAAGAAGACGAAAAAGACAACTCAAAAAGCGTTAAGATAATGACCATACACAAGGCAAAGGGTCTGGAGTTTGAAGTGGTGTTTATGCCAAGGCTTGAAAACGGCATACTTCCACATTCATCAGCTTTTGATGATATCCTTGATATGGAAGAAGAAAGAAGGCTTTTGTATGTAGGCATCACAAGGGCAAAAAAGCATCTATTTTTAAGCTATACAGAGATAGGAAGAATAAGTGATTTTTTAAGAGAGATAAGAAAAGATTTTCTAGATACATCAATGTTACCAGAAAAACGCATAAAAGACATTACCGCACAAACTATAACAAGCTACAAACCTATAGACTATAAAAATGAATCCAAGAAAAATAGCAAATTTAACAAAGCTTCAAACAAAAGTATAAAAGTAGGAGACGTTGTATTTCACGAAGTCTTCGGAGAAGGAGAGGTAATAAACATAACAAAAGATATGGCAAGCGTTAGGTTTAAGGATAAAGATAGGACTATTATGAAAGACTTCCTAAAGCCTATATGAGACTAAAAACAATAAAACGCTTTCTCTTTAGAGTTTTTGAAGTCCCATCTTCTACCGCCTATAAAACCTATCAGCCTATAAGCATATTTGTAGTATTAATGTCTATCATCTTTGGGGTATTAGAAGAATTCCACTCTTTACACAAAGATCTTTACGCTATTGCAATAATCTTAGACTATACCGCTTCTATTGTAATAGCTTTTGAATACTTTTCAAAATTATGGCTTTCTAGCAACTTCACAAAAGACTTTATAAAACATAAAGAGGAGGGTATATTTACAGCTTTTCTAAAAGCCTTAAAACCAAAACTAATTTGGGCTTCTAAACCTTCTTCTATTATAGACTTTATATCCATATTTCCTATATTTCACCCTTTAAGACTAGTTAGGATTGTGGTCTTAACAGCTAGATTTTTTAAAATCTCAATACAGTATAAAGATTTATACAAAACTTTGTTTACACACATAACAGATGTTATAAACGAGATACTTGGTGTTTTAGTATTTATCTTTATAAGTCTTACATCTTTGATTATAATTTTATTTTCTGTAGAAAAAAATGCTCATAATCCACATATACATAATCTTTTCGATGCTTTTTACCTTGCAATGATAACTGCCACTACGGTAGGCTACGGAGATATAACACCTATCACCACCATAGGGAGGATAATTGCAATACTTATAGCCCTCATCGGTTGGTTTTCTTTTTCTATCATCACAGCTTTTGTAAGTTCTGGGCTTATGAGATATATAAACTTGCTGAAAACAGGAGGTATCATAATGGCGGATTTAAAAGACCATGTAATAATAGCCGGTTGGACAGAAACAAGCTCTTATATGATTGAAAAATTAAAACACAAGAAAGATAAACCTCTTGTGGTGGTGATAAGCAATCAAGATTTGAATTTAGAAGGGGGGTTTATATTTAAAAAAGGAGATTTTGTGAAAGAGCAAGTTTTAAGGGATGTAAAGATAGAACTAGCTAAACAAATAAACATATTTCCAGAGCTTTTTCACGACCTTGATGCAGAGTCCATAGATGCTAGGTCTATATTAGCTGCCGTTGTAGCAAGAGGGCTAAACAAAGATATAAAAATAAACCTTCAGCTTTTAAAAATAGAAAACGCAAAAACCTTTAGAAGAAGAAACATTGCTGACAACATCATAGTAAGCGGTGAAATATTGGGAGATATCTTCTTAAAAGACCTTTAATATGTTAGAATAATCTTATGAAAACAATACTCGTTACAGGTGCCGCTGGTTTTATAGGCTGGAAAGTGTCTACGCTTCTTTTAGAAGAAGGATATAAGGTTATAGGCGTTGATAATCTAAACGATTACTACGATGTAAAAGTTAAAATATGGAGGCTCGATACTCTTAAAAGCCATGAAAATTTTAAATTTTATCCGATAGATATAGAAAACAAAGAAGCTTTGCAAGTGATATTCCAAGATAATCATATAGATGCCATAATAAATGAAGCTGCTAGAGCTGGCGTGAGATACTCGTTAGAAAACCCTTTCGTATACCTTTCCACCAACACCCTTGGAGTTTTAAACCTTTTAGAGCTTGCAAAAGCCTTCAACGTTAAAAAGTTTGTCCAGGCTTCTACTTCTTCTTTGTATGCAGGACAACAAATGCCTTTTGTAGAAGAACTACCGGTAAACACGCCCATATCTCCTTACGCTGCTTCTAAAAAAGGTGCCGAAGCCATGCTTTACAGCTATCACTATCTATACGGAATAGACGTATCCATACTACGATATTTTACCGTTTACGGTCCCGCTGGAAGACCAGATATGTCAATATTTAGGTTTATAAAATGGATATACACCGAAGAGCCCATAGAACTTTTTGGAGATGGGTCCCAATCAAGGGATTTTACCTATATAGACGATATTGCCAAAGGTACGATAAAAGCTCTAAAACCCCTTGGCTATGAAATTATAAACCTTGGCAACAACAAACCAGATAAGCTTATGTACACTATAGAACTCATTGAAAAATATTTGGGTAAAAAAGCCAAAATAAATTACAAAGAATTTCACAAAGCCGACATGATGGCCACATGGGCTGATATCACAAAAGCCATCAAGCTTTTAGAATGGCATCCTACGATGCCTTTGGAAGATGGCATTAAAAACACCGTAGAATGGACTTTGAAAAACTGGGACTGGATAAAAGACGTCAAACTTTGATTACCTATATTCCACTGGGGCTACTACCTTTTTGATACCGCTGTATTTGAACTTGAGCCAAAGGGTCACTTTTTCACCATGTTTAAGAGGATGCTTTAAATCTATAAGCATTATATGATAACCGCCTGGTTTTAATACAAGTGTTTGGTTTGGCTTTATTAGCATATACTTTATCCTTATCATCTTCATAAGGCCGTTTTTCTTTATAGTTTTGTGAAGCTGGGTAATCTTAGACACAGAGGATTTAGCCCACAAAAGCACATCCTTTGAATTTCCTTTGTTTTCTATTTTCATGTAGGCAGCACTAACTTTTGAAGTGGGTGGCATCAACCTTACCCACGGGTCTTTTATTACAATGTCTGGCTTTGCCAAAGCAACACCACTCAATAGTCCAACAATAAACAACAATCTTTTCATAAAATCCTCCTTAATAAAATAAATTTAACTTTATTTTACCATAAATTTTTATTTGATTTGTAGCCCTATACCTAAAATTGTGTAAATCAATTCTACCATCAATTCTTAGTATAGTAAATATCATGATAAATCAATCAAAGATAAATCTTCAAGCAGTTCCAAATCTCAAAGCGACAAGTATACCATGACCAACAAGGGTGCCACGACCAACAAGTATGCCACGCCCCACAAGTCTACCACGATTTACAAGTATACCACGCGATACAAGTCTGCCACGATTTACAAGTATGCCAACGACTTATACAATAAAGCTTGTGAGTTTGGGCAACTTTATAAAATGTGGTATAATTTTTGGTAAGTGCCAATATGTATTAACTCGTAAATAATTTGTGGTATAATTTTATATTTGATACATTAGCGGATGTGGTGAAATTGGCAGACACACAGGACTTAGGATCCTGTGGGCGTAAAAGCCCGTGAGGGTTCGAGTCCCTCCATCCGCATTGGAAAACTAATTTTGGAGGTTTTATGGCTTTTACCATAACAAAAGAAGAAGGTATATTTAGAGATTTTGCGTTTGATGTAGAAGGCAAAGAATTGGAGCAAGCCTACAACACTATTTTAAATGAGTTGAAAGCAAACGCCACTGTGGATGGATTTAGAAGGGGAAAGGCTCCAGAGTGGGTTATAAAAAGTAAGTTTAAAAACTATATACTAGAGGCTTTGGTGGAAGATTTTGCAAAAAAGGTTTACGATAGTGCCAAAGAGCTTGGTTTTGACGTGATGGACATAAAGATAAATTTAGAGAAAAGCAGTTTTTCAGAAAAAGAGATGAAGCTTACGATGGAAGGTTATATAGAGATATTCCCTCTTATAGAAGCTGACAAACTAAAAGACCTAGAAGGGGTGGAGTTAGAGATACCTAGCTTTGAACTTACCGACGAAATGGTGGACAAAACTATAAAGTACATGTTAGAAGATAAGGCTACTTTGGAGCCAAAAGAAGGTCCTATAGAGGAAGAAGATTACGTAGTGATAGATTACACCGTAACGGATAGACAAGACGGAGAAAAAGTAAATCAAAAGTTAAGCGGAGTATTAAAAGAGCTTGGTTTAAGAGAAGATTTGTACAAAGAGATACTTGGCAAGAAAGAGCAAGATGTAATAAAGTTAGAGAATGTGCCAATCCAAGAAGCTGAGGATGAGAATGCTCCTAGAGTGGACATAGAAGCCAAGATAGAGTCTGTAAAAAAGAAGATATACCCAGAGTTAACAGATGAACTTGCAAAAGAGCTAAACCTCGGAGAAAGCGTCCAAGAAGCTTTGGAAAATACAAAGAAAAGGCTTCAGACCTACCTTGAAAATAAGAAAGAAGAGGCAAAAATAAACGCCATTACAAAGTATCTATTGGAAGAGTATAAAGACATAGCAGAAACATCAAGGACAGAGGCTATAAGAATAGCAAATGTGGTTTATGAAGAAGAAATAAATAGGCTAAATAGGCTAAATAGCATGTTTGATTTAAATTCTTTTGATGAAGATACGCTAAAAGCTATAGAAAAATCAGCTTACGATAAATCTATAAGAGAAGGTATTACAAGCGCCAAAACCCGTTCTATACTAGTGTCTTATGCAAAGAAGTTTGGTATAGAAGTGAGCGACGAGGATATTAAAAAGTACATAGATGAGCAAGTAGAAGCTTATAAAGATATGTTGCCAGAAAATCAAAGAAATGAAGAGTCTTTGAGAAGATTAAGGGAAAACATAGAAAACTACTTTTTGAGAGAAGATAGAAAATCTGTGCTGTTAAAAGACATACTTGCCTCAAAAGCTATGGACAAACTCTTAGAAATTATTAAATTTAAAGAAAATAGCGCTTTAAAGGAGGAAGAAGTTGAGTAACGCTAGTGAATATCAGAGAATAATAGACCAGTTAGTGCCTATAGTTGTAGAGCAAACTCCGCGTGGAGAAAGAGCGTACGATATATATTCTAGGCTTTTACAAGATCGTATAGTTATACTTGGTTTTCCCATAGATGACCATGTAGCTAACCTTATAGTGGCTCAGCTTCTTTTTTTAGAAGCCCAAGACCCGGAAAAGGATATACAGATGTATATAAACTCACCTGGTGGGTCTGTTACTGCTGGTCTTGCCATATACGATACCATGCAGTATATAAAGCCAGATGTTACCACTATATGTATTGGTCAAGCAGCTTCAATGGGAGCCGTACTTCTTGCGGCTGGAGCTAAAGGTAAAAGATTTGCGCTTCCAAACTCCCGTATCATGATACACCAACCTCTTGGTGGTGTTCAGGGTCAAGCTACAGACATACTTATACATGCAGAGGAAATAAAGCGTATAAAACATATATTAAATACAATACTTGCCAATGCCACCGGTAAAAGCCTAAAGCAAATAGAGAAAGATGTAGATAGAGATTATTTTATGTCGGCAGAAGAAGCTAAAAACTATGGTCTTATAGACAAGGTTATCTCAAAGAGGTCTTAACAATGGCAAGCAAGAAAGAATATTGTTCGTTTTGCAACAAATCTTCAAAAGATGTGCCTCTATTAATAGCAGGACCAAACGGGTTAAACATATGCAGCGAGTGTGTAGAGAAAGCCTTGGACCTGATAAAGCGTCATGAATCCGAAGAGATGGCAAAGGAAGTAAAGTCTATACCAAAGCCAAAAGAGATAAAAAAGATTTTAGATGAGTTTATCATAGGCCAAGAGGAAGCTAAGAAGATTTTATCAGTAGCAGTCTACAACCATTACAAAAGAATACTGAGAAAATCTGACACCGATATAGAAAAAAGCAACATCCTTCTCATAGGTCCCACCGGAAGTGGTAAAACGCTTTTGGCTAAAACGTTGGCGAAAATTCTAAATGTCCCTTTTGCTATAGCGGATGCTACCACCCTTACAGAGGCAGGTTATGTAGGAGAGGATGTAGAAAACGTTTTGGTAAGACTTTTACAAAACTGCGATTACAACATAGAAAAAGCTAAAAAAGGTATTATATACATAGATGAAATTGACAAGATAGCAAAAAAAACAGGTCACAATCCCTCTATTACAAGGGATGTTTCTGGTGAAGGTGTACAGCAGGCCCTTCTTAAGATTATAGAAGGTACCGTGGCCAACGTACCACCCCAGGGCGGTAGAAAGCATCCTCACCAAGAGTTTATCCAACTTGATACCACAAACATACTATTTATATGTGGTGGAGCTTTTGTGGGTTTAGAAGATATCGTTAAAAGAAGACTTGGGAAAAGCACCGTTGGATTTGAAACGGAGATATCCAAATACAAAGAAGAAGGAAATATACTATCGTTGGTGGAACCGGATGACCTTATAAACTTTGGTCTTATACCGGAATTTGTAGGAAGATTGCCGGTAATAAGCGTATTAAATGAGCTTACAGAGGAAGATTTGATAAGGATATTAACAGAGCCAAAAAATGCTATAGTAAAGCAATATAAAGAGCTTCTAAGAATGGAAGGCATAGAGCTTGAATTTACCGATGGCGCTCTGAGAGAGATTGCCAAAGAAGCTATAAAGAGAAAAACAGGCGCTAGAGGATTAAGAGCCATAGTAGAAAAAATTATGACGGATATTATGTATGAGGCACCTTCTTTGGTAAACGTGGAGAAAATTGTTATAGACGAGAACAAAAAACCAGTTTACATGTATAAGAAAGCTGGTTAAGTAAGACCAAAGCGCTTTACAAAGCTTTCAAATATATCAAGTGAGCGCTTGTGGTTTTCGTCCAATCTCAAGTCTAAGCATTCTAAAAAATATGTTCTAAAAAAATCTTCTTTTACAAAGTTGTATTTTTTAAACAACTCTTTTTCTAAGCTGTTGCTTTTTAGCTTTTCGTAAAAAATGTTTATAGAATGTATTACATCTTCTTTTAGCTTTTTAAAAGAGCTTGGATTGGATTTTTTGTATGTAAAAAGCGCAAAAACAAAACCAGCTCCGTACTCTTTAAACCATTCCTCACCTAAATCTATAATATGTTTGTACTTGTTTGTGTTTTTTTCTTTTATGGCTTTATCACCTATATATAAAATGGTGTCAGCCTCGTTTTCGTTCTCTACATAGTTTGGGGTGAGTTTTAAAATATGTTCTACATACCACCGAGTGAGTACCCTAGATGTTACGGAGTCTTTTGTAAGGTAAACATTTTTTATGTAATCTTCTTTTAAAAAAAGAAGCACAGAGCATACCATGGTTTTACCAGATATAGAAATACCATCTAGATAATCGTATTTTTCTTTATCCTTTAAATAAACCGCCGATGATAAAATCCCTATATCTATTTTATTTTCTTCTAGCATCTTGAAAAGTTCTGAAGGATGACCTTCCATAATCTCATATCCTGAAAGCCTATAAAACATAGGAAGAGTGTTTAGATAGGATACTTTACCTACTTTTATCATTTAATATCGTTTGAGCACTCTCTCAGGGTATTTAGCTTGTTTATAGCTTTTTTAGAAAAGATGCTATCTTTTGCAATCTCTAAAGCCTCTTTAAACTCTATATCTTTAAAAGCCATAATACCAAAGCTTGCATTTATAAGAACTATATCAAGAGCAGCAGAAGGTATACCGTTTAAAGCCATATTAAATAAATTTAAGCTCTCTTCTATATTTTTCACTGTGATATCTTCTATATTTCTCAAGTTAAATCCATATTTTTCTGGGTCAAATTCAAACATCTCAACTTCTTCTTGAGTTTGCTTTGCTATCAGTGTTTTTGAGCTTATAGAAATTTCATCCATGCCGTCAAAGCTGCTAAACACAAAAGATTTTACGTTGCCAAGCTCTTTTAACACATAAGCTATCTTCTCTACAAGGTTTATATCGTATATTCCCATTATCTGTCTTTTAGCACCTGCTGGATTTGATAGGGGACCTACTAGGTTAAACACAGATTTTATACCAAGCTCTTTTCTTGGCTTTGCTATGTTTTTCATGACGCTGTGATGAAGCGGGGCGTATATAAAACCTATACCTATTTCTTCTATGCATTTTGCTATTTTATCAGGGGATAGGTTTATATTAACACCAAGGGCTTCTAATATATCGGCACTGCCACATTTTGAGGATATGGATTTGTTGCCATGCTTTGCTATTTTAAAACCAGCCCCTGCTACAACAAAAGCACTGGCCGTAGAGATGTTGAAAGTAGAGAGTCCATCTCCACCAGTCCCACATGTATCCAGAAGCTCTTCTTGGTTTTTTACAGGTACTTTTAAGGCTTTTTCCCTAAAAAATGTTGCTATTTCAGAGATTTCTTCTACGGTCTCTCCCTTTAGCCTCATACCCATTATGAAAGCCCCTATTTGAGCTTCCGTAGCTTCACTTGAGGCTATCGTCTCTAAAGTTTTTCTTATATCTTCTTTCGAGAGATTTTCTTTTTTTGATAGTTTATATAGTATATCTATCATCTATGCCCGGTGGAACCAAATCCACCATCTTGTCTTTTTGTAGAAGAAAGCTCATCAACCTCTAATACATCTACTTTTGCTATAGGCGCTATTATCATTTGAGCTATTCTTTCACCTTTTTCTAAGATTACTTCTTTATCGGATAGGTTTATCAGTATAACCTTTATCTCACCTCTATAATCTGGGTCTATAGTGCCGGGACTGTTTAGGACAGTTACACCTTTTTTAAGAGCTAGTCCGCTTCTTGGCCTTACTTGGGCTTCGTAGCCCTCTGGAAGTTCTATGGCTATGCCAGTGGAAACCAAAACCCTTTCAAGAGGTCTTATCACCACCACATCATCTACGCAAACTAGGTCTAACCCAGCGGAGTTTTCCGTAGCATAAAAAGGAAGCGTAGCGTCTTCTCTTAACTTTTTTACTAAAAGCTTCATAAACTATCTTTTTTGATAGGGTTTTCTTTGGTCTTTTCTTGGTTTTTCTTGGTTTTCTGGCTTTTGATAGTCTGGGCTACAAAGGTTTAATCTATTTTGCTCATCTATAGCCATAACTTTTACTTGTATTGTATCACCTACGTTTATGTTTGGTTTTTGAGTCATAGCGGAAGCGTGTAGAAGCCCTACTTTGCCTGGTAATACTTCTACAAATAAACCATAGTTTTCAACCCTTATAACTTTACCTTCGTAAACCCCGCCTACTTCTACTTCCTGAATAAGAGAATTTATAAAATCAACAGTTTTGTTTATACCCTCTATAGTAGGAGCGTTTATGTAGGCGTTGGCACCATCTATCCATACGCTTGCACCAAACTGCTCTTTTATGTATTTTATGTTTTTGCCAGCAGGACCTATTATAAGACCGGCTTTGTCTTCTGGAATTTTCATGACTTGAGCTTTTGGAGCGTATTTTGATACTTCTTTTCGCGGCTCTGGTATAGCTTCGTATAATTTGTCCAATATAAACATCCTAGCTTCTTTGGCTTGGTTTAGGGCTTTTACCATTATATCTTTGCTAAGACCTTTTATCTTTATATCCATCTGGACACTGGTAACTCCCTCTCTTGTGCCGGCTACTTTAAAGTCCATATCCCCAAGATGGTCTTCATCTCCCAATATATCTGTAAGTATCACGAAGTTGTCGCCATCTTTTATAAGTCCCATGGCTATACCGGCTACGTGTTTCCTCATGGGTACTCCAGCATCAAAAAGCGCCAAGGAACCAGCGCACACTGTTGCCATTGAACTAGAGCCGTTTGATTCTAGTATATCTGATACTACTCTTATTATGTATGGAAATTCTTCTTCTTTCGGCAGCATAGGTTCTAAGGCTCTTTCCGCCAAAGCACCGTGCCCTATCTCTCTTCTTCTTGGAGGACCCCAAGGTCTTGCTTCACCGGTGCTAAAAGGCGGGAAGTTGTAATGAAGCATAAACCTTTTAAAAGTTTCACCTTCAAATATGGTCTCTACCAACTGGGCTTCATCTTTAGGAGCAAGTGTAACTGTGGCAAGTGCTTGAGTTTGCCCTCTTGTGAATACGGCAGAGCCATGTGGTCTTTCTAAAGGATGCATCTCTATGCTTATAGGTCTTATATCCGTTTCCTTTCTACCGTCTATACGCTTTTTGGATGTTAAGATTTGTTCTCTCATCAATTGGCTTTCTAGCTCTTTAAAAGATACCGCAAAATCAAACTCCTGCTCTTTTGGTATACCAAGAGTTTGTATAGCTTCGAGATAGACATTTTTTAAAGCCTTGCTTCTTTGTTTTTTATCTTCTATGTTAAAAGCCTCTAAAATTTTTAAAGAAGCCATATCTTTTAGTTTTTGATAAAGCTCATCGGTTAAACCTACATGACCTATTGGTTTCTTCTCTGGTTTTAAGGTTTCCACAAGCTCTTCTTGAGCTTTTATAAGGGTTTGACCTTTTTCTAATCCAAAAAACAACGCATCCAAAAGGACGCTTTCTTCTACTTCCTTTGCACCACCTTCTACCATTACTATGGCATCTTTTGAAATAGCCATTATAATATCTAAGTCAGCATTTTTCCTCTGTTCATATGTAGGGTTTATCACAAACATGTTGTCTATTCTGCAAACCCTCATGCCAGCTATAGGCCCTTCAAAGGGTACAGAAGAGCACATCAAAGCTGCTGAAGCACCTGTTATAGCTAAAACATCAGGGTCGTATTTGTCGTCTGCTGACAGCGTAAGACAAGTCACCACTATTTCGTTTAAAAATCCTTTTGGTACTAAAGGTCTCAAAGGCCTATCTATAACTCTTGATACAAGCACTTCTCTATCGGTGGGCTTTCCTTCTCTTTTTATAAAGCCACCCGGTATCTTACCCCATGCAAAAGAGCGCTCTCTATAATCTACCGACAAAGGCGCAAAATCTATTCCGCATAGAGGTTCTTCCGATGTGCATACGGTAATCAAGACCTTTGTATCCCCTTGAGATATCAAAACGCTGCTGTCTGCTTGATGGGCGTATTTGTTTACCTCTATCTGTATTGGCTCTTGATTTTCTATATCAGCTTTTATCATCATAGTTAGTTCTTCACTCTAAGGTTTAATTTCTCTGCTACCTCTAGATATTTGTTGTAGTTTTTTCTCTTAAGATAATCAAGTAAAGCTTTTCTCTTGTTGACCATAGCTATAAGACCACGCCTTGAGTGAAGGTCTTTTTTATTTTTCTTCATGTGCTCAGTTAGCTTATTTATACGCTCTGTTAGTATAGCTATCTGAACCTCTGGTGAGCCAGTGTCTTTTTCATGATGTTGAAAACTTCTTATAAGTTCCCATTTTCTCTCTTTCAAAATAGGCATATCTAAACCTCCAATTAATGTTTGTTAGAACGGGTCCGGAGGGAGTCGAACCCCCGGCCTAGGGATTAGAAATCCCTTGCTCTATCCAACTGAGCTACGGACCCTTCTAAAGTTATATATTATATCAAAATCCCAAGACTTTATCAATGATAATTTAGCTTCTTTGTATCAAAGCTTTTAATAAACGCTATCAGCTCGTCTATTGGCATTGGCTTTGCCAACAAAAACCCTTGAATTATATCGCACCCCAAAGATTTTAAAACTTCAAACTGCTCTTTAGTTTCTACACCTTCTGCTATTGTTTTCATATCAAGGTTGTGAGCTAATTCTATTATGGTCTTTACGATAGATTTAGATTTCTTATCGTCTAAGATATGTCTTACAAAGGACATGTCTATTTTAAGATAGTCTATTGGTAAATCTTTAAGATAAGAAAAGGAGCTATATCCAGTTCCGAAGTCATCTATAGATATTTTAAAGTTAGAAAGTTTAAATTTTTCCAATGTGGACAAAGCCGTCTCAAGGTTTTCCAAAAATAGACTCTCTGTAATCTCTATGTTTATACAGCTATTGCGTGGCATACTTGTTGATACTTTAATCTTGTTGTAGTTTGAGACGATATTTACGACTTTTTCATAGACATTCTCGTTTTTAAAGGATATAGGAGATATGTTTATTGATATGGGTGGTATTTCTCTATAGTTGCCTAAAGCCTCAGACAAAGTATCCAAATCTTTGCACGCCTTATGGATAAGCCAATTTTCTAGTTTTGATATAAGTCCAGATTCTTCCAATATGGGTATAAAATGCACAGGGGGGACAAAGCCAAGCTCTTGGGATTTCCATCTTGCGAGCGCTTCAAAACCTACAACATCCAGTGTTTTTGTATCAAAATAAGGTTGATAGTGTATTACAAATTCTTCTTTTTCAAAGGCTTTTTCAAGATGAGTTTTGTAAAGTAAAAATTGAGAAGCTTTTGAGTTTAGGTCTTCACTAAAAAACACATAACTCCATTCTGTACCTTTTTTAGCTTTTGCTAAAGATATATCTGCGTTTTTGTAAACCTCTTTTGCGCTTTTACCGTTTTCTGGGAAAATGGCTATGCCTATTTGCATAGCAACGCTTATAACATTTCCGTTTATGTTTATTGGTTTTTCAAAGGCTTCTTTTAGCCTATCTAAAAGTAATATTACGTCCTCTTTGTCCTTTAAATCTGTCAAAATGATTCCAAACGTATCGGAAGCCACTCTGCCTATTACATCTGTAGGTCTAAAGATATCTTTTAATATTTTGCCCACCGCTTTTAAAAGCTCATCTCCTATGTCAAAGCCATACACATCGTTGATATAGGTAAATCCATAAATATCTGCCAGTATAAAAGCCCCTATCTTACCAGCTGGCTTCATCTCTCCCACCATGACCAGCGGCTCACTCCCCCAATTCACTCATTTCCACAGATCTTCTTACGTGCATATCAAGCTCTGTCATCAAAAATGAATAAGAAAACAAACCGGTGACGGGATCTTGATTTAAAACAAAATGCAGCTGCTCCTCTAAGCTCTTTTCCCTTGATATATCTTTACCTATGTATATTAAACTGTTGTAATCAGTGGTATACTCTTTGTCTATAGGGAAAACGGATAAATCTATATAGATATCTTTGCCATATTTTGTCCTAAAAAGCACTACGCCGTTGTATTCTTTGTTTTGAAATATCGCCTGCGGTATGATGGACCTATCTAAAATATCTTTGTAGCTGTATAGAATATCTATTTTGTTGCCCAATAGTTCATTTTTGTTGTATCCAAAAACCTCTAACGTTTTATCGCCAACGTATGAGATTTTTCCATCGTTGTCGGTTATGATAAACAACTCCATAAAAGAAGAGAGTCCGGATTCTATAGTCTGAAGAAACCAGTTTGTCTTTATGGCGTTTATAGTCATCTGTATATCAATTGTTATCTCTTCTAGCAAGCTTCTTTCTTCCTCTTGAAAGAAGTTACTTTCATCTGCATACATTCCAAAGACACCTATTGCTTCACCATTTTTTCTTATAGGTATTGTGGCGCTTGAGTAAAACCCTCTTTTCAAGGCCTCTTCTTTCCAAGGCCTCATCCGTGGGTCTTTTTCTACATCTTCTATTATAACAACGCTGTTTGTCTTAAAACATGTACCAATAGGCCCTTTTGACCTTGCATCAGATTCGTCAAGGGGTATTTCTAAAAATTTAAGATAATCTACGTACATATTGATCATGGCAGGGTTTTTGGCTTTTTTAGAGTAGTAAGCTGGCACTATTTTATTTATGCTTTTTATATAAAAGCCTATAAAAGCAAATTTAACAAAATGCTCTACTACTATGTTGCAAAGGTTCTCGAAAAACGTGGCTTCATCGTAGGGTTTTGAAGCATTTACGCTTCTAACGATCTCTTGGTTTATAGCCCTCATCAACCTGTATAGTTTTACAATTTTACCTTCCATTTTACTTTCCGCCTAAGGTTGCTTTTAACGTATTATATCAAAGTTATCAAAATTACGTCTTTACAAATTCACAGACATTGTGAAGCCTTAATTTTGTTAAAATTCTCTATAAATCTCAAAAAGAAGATTTGCAATATGCAACGGTTTATGACAATATACTACACCCGGTATATCGGTTGTTGTGATAAAATAAACTGATGATAACAAAGAAACATGTAGAGCTAAAAGAGTTTACAACGATAAAAGTAGGCGGAGTAGGTTCATGTATGGTTTTTCCAGAAAATGAAGAAGAGTTTTTAGATGTATACAAAGAGCACAAAGATTATAATTTATACGTCCTTGGTAAAGGCTCAAATGTAATATTCGGTGATTTTGATGGGGTCTTAATAAATACAAAACACTTCAACGATGTTAAAATCTCAGAGACAAAAGACGGTATATTGGTAAAAGCCTCAGCCGGAGTACCATTAAAAGATTTGATAAAACTGTCGGTGGAGCAAAGCGTTGATGAATTTTACAAGCTAATCGGCTTTCCGGCTAGTGTAGGTGGGGCTATCGCCATGAACGCAGGGGCGTATGGGGTTGAGATTTTTGATTTTATAAAAGGTGTTTGGTTTATAGAAGATGGCGAGATAATTTATAAGCCTAAAGAAGAAATTTTTTATACATATAGAAAAACTGAGTTTGAAAATAAGCCAGTGTTGTACGGAGAGTTTTTATTTAAAAAAACCAATAAAGACGTAAAAGCTCTAGCTCAAGCTATAAACCAAAAGAGAATGGAAAGCCAGCCTTTAAACATGCCCACCTCTGGTTCTACATTTAAAAACCCAAAAAATAACTTTGCCGGCAAGCTTTTAGAAGCAGTTGGTTTAAAGGGATACAAACTAAAAGATATAGGTTTTTCCCAAAAGCACGCAAACTTTTTAATAAACTATCAAAACGCTTCTTTTCAAGATGTAGTAGGTTTAATAAGTATAGCAAAGGAGCAAGTTTACAAAGCTTTTAATATAATATTAGAAGAGGAAATAAAGCTAGTATGCACATAGTGGTTATTACCGGAGGAGACTCGCTGGAGAAAGAAATAGCCCTAAAGGGTGCAAAAGCCGTAGAAGATTCTCTTATAAGGCTTGGCCATCAAGTGGATGTTTTAGAAATAGATAAAGATTTATGCTTAAGGTTAAAAGAGATAAAACCTCAAAAAGCTTTTATAGTGGCTCATGGGACCTATGGGGAAGATGGTAGAGTCCAGGGTCTTTTAGATATTCTTGGTATACCTTATATAGGATCAAACACAAAAACAAGCGCTATATGTATGGACAAGGATTTTACAAAACAGATGTTTGCTCAAAACAATATCAAAACCCCGGTGTGGAAAGCTTATAAACAGATAGGTAATATTGACTGGAATATATTTCCATGCATTGCAAAACCTGCTTCTGCTGGTTCTAGTTTTGGGCTTTTCAAAGCAGAAGATGATAAATCTCTTAAAGAAGCCGCTCAAAATATATTTAAAATAGACGATAAGCTTATCATAGAGGAGTTTATAGAGGGTAAAGATATGACGGTGGGATATTTTAAAGGAAAAATATTAGACCCCATAGAGATAATACCCAAAAAAGGTATATATGATTTTGAAAGTAAATACACAAAGGGAATGTCAGAGTACATTTTTGTAGAAGATGAACATATCTCTAAAAGACTGAAAGAAATCACGGCTAAAATAGTTGATATATTTGAATTAAAAGATATAGCAAGGGTGGATTTTAGAGTAAGAGGCGATGATATATATACCCTTGAAATAAATACGATACCAGGCCTTACAGAGCTTAGTCTTTTGCCTATGGCTCTTAAAAAAACTGGTGTATCTTTTGATAAGATGGTGGAGATGCTTTTAGATGGCTAACTTGTATTATCGTAGGGGTAGACAAAAAGAAAAGCTATCAAAATGGAACACTGTAAAGCAAGTGCTACCCTTTGTTTGGCTCTTGATGTTTGGACTTTTTAGCTTTTTTGCCCCTTTTCTTATAGATAGTATTAGCTTTTTTAAGGCAAAAGCTGTAAACGTTTACGGTGATCAAAATATACCACCAAAGGTAGTGGCTGACGCAATAGGAGCTTATAAAAGAAACTGGCTTTTTATGAATGCATCAGGCATAAAAGACAAGCTGGAAAAAGCCACAGGAAACGCAGTTGCATCGGTGGCTATCAAGAAAGATTTTAAAGGCTTGCTCAACGGCGATGTGATAGTGGACGTTTACATAAAAGAAAGGAAACCCATCGCTGTAGTGGTAAATCAAAACAAGAGCTATCTTATGGACGATAAAGGCGATTTGTTTGACAAAAGATATTTCAACACCAAAGGTCTTACTATTATATATACACCAGATATAGAAAAAACCCAAAAAGAGGTAAAGCTTTGGTTAAAACCAATATCAAGCTATCTTAAACGATTTAAAGACAAAAATATATTTATAACCAACAGCGGTATATTTGTAGATATAAAGGATATAAATGGAGAGCTTATATTACCGCTTTCCAATAAGTATGATAAAAAACAACTTTTGGAGAGATTAAGCATAATACTAAGCCATGGTCCAAATTATATTGCCAACAAAATAATAGATTTACGATACAACAAGTTTATTACAATAAGAGAAAATACGGATAAAAATCAAGGTGAAAATCAAAATAAAAATCCAGTTAAAAGCCAAGAAACAAAACCATCATGAAATTTTATATAAATTTTATGTTTATTGTATATAATATGTATAAATAGGAAAAAAGAGGAGATTTTATGGAAAGAAGAGAGTTTTTGAAAAATGCTTTGATGGGTTTAGTGGGCGTTGGTGTTGGTAGTGCTTTTGGAAGCGCTTTATCACCGATAAAATTGGAAACTCAAACATCTACCACCAAGGTAAAACCTCAGATAGCCCTTACCATAGACGATGGATGGTTTGATAGAGAAAAGATGGTAGACATAGTAAACTACTACAAAGTACCAGCAAATTTTTTTATAATAGGAAGAGTCATAGAAGAAGACCCAAAACCTTGGATAAACGCTATTGAAAATGGGCATGAGCTAGGATGTCACACCTACTATCACAATTTCTTTTCAAGGGAAACCATATCGAAAGTAAACGAAGATTTTAGTTTGTATGCTAAGACTTTTATAGATAAGCTTGGTACTGAAAACTTCAACAACATAAAGCATTTTAGATATCCTTACGGGGATGTTGGCAACTATGTAAACAAAAAATATATTGAGTCTCTTATAAAAGCCCATGGCTGGGACGTAGCTTGGTGGGATTTAGATTTATCTTTTTATCATAGACCTCGTTTTGGTGTTTATAAAAACCCAATACAGCCTTTAGATAAGTTTAAAATGTATATGGAACGCATGGAAGAGCTATCTACAAAGTTTGGCAAGCCAACAAAGACAAAGGTGTTAATGCATTTTAAATATCCAGATGACCTTACGCTAAGAGATGTAATAGAGTATTCTTTAAAGCAAGGTTATGAGATAAAGAGATTATCCGAACTACAAGCATAGCACATCAAAGAAGCCTAAACAAAACTTTTCGCGGTGTGATATTATATTTTTATGCACCATGAGGATAAGGCATTTCTTGGAGTAATAGGTGGAAGTGGTCTATACAAAATCTTTGATGATGTAGAAGAGCTAGATATAGATACGCCTTTTGGTAAACCTTCTTCAAAGATATTTTTAAAAAGCGGTGTTGCTTTTATATCAAGACACGGTGTAGATCACTCAATACCGCCTCATCTTGTAAACTATAGAGCAAACGTATACGCCCTTTATAAAATAGGTGTAAGAAAACTTATAAGCATAGGAGCTACAGGTGGTATAAATACTCTTTTTAAAAGTGGGGACATAGTAATCACTTCTGATGTTTTAGACTTTACCAAGTCTAGGGCCTCTACATTTTTTGAGGGTATATTTTCAAAAGATATAGAAGAAGAAGATACACCTTTTTATAGGCTTTTAAAAGCGAAAAAGGTAGTGCATACAGATATGTCTAATATTTTTTGCGAAGAGATGATAGGTATAGCAAGTGATGTGTTTAAAGAGCTAAAGATACATTTTTACTTGAAAGGTGTATACGCTTGTACGGAAGGACCAAGGTTTGAAACCAAGAAAGAGATAGAGTTTTTAAGGCATACAGGGGCTGATATGGTGGGGATGACTGCTTGCCCGGAATTGTTTTTGGCAAGGGAAACCGGTATGCATATACTTCATATAAGCGTTATTACCAATCCAGCCGCAGGAATAGAAGGACACAAGCTCACTTCAAAAGAAGTACTACAGATGATGAAGCAAAAAGACGAGGAGATTAAAAAGTTTTTAACGCTTTTTATACCAAAAGCCCAAAAGCAATTTGTCTGTCAATGCGAGAATGTCCTTGAAGGAGCAGATGTATGAAAACCATAGACGTAAGCGATAAGATAGAGACTTTAAGAGAAGCAAAAGCTTATGGTTTTATAAAGCTAAACAAAGAAACCATAGAAAAGATAAAGTCAAACGAACTTCCAAAGGGAAATCTTGTAGAGGCTACAAAACTTTGTGCTTTGTACGGAGCTAAAAACACCCAGCAAATACTTCCTTTTTGTCATCCTATAAGCATAGATTTTGTAGAAGGTGAGCTAAATATAAAAGAAGATGGTATAGAGGTGTTTGCCACAGTAAGGGGTATAGCAAGAACAGGCTATGAAATGGAAGCTCTAAACGCCGTAAGCACTATGCTTCTTAATATATACGATATGTGCAAGAGCATAGACAAAGACATAGTTATAAAAGAAATAAGGCTAATATCAAAAAAGGGTGGAAAATCAGATTACTTTGAAGATTTAACCGGTGAAAAGGCCGCTGTGATAGTTCTAAGCGATAGGGCTTCAAAGGGAGAATACGAAGATAAAAGTGGTAAAATAGCCATAGATATGTTAAAATCCTTGAATGCCGAAGTCCTCCATTACGAGGTGATACCTGATGATAAAGATACGCTTATAAATCTTTTTAAAAGCTTACAAAACAAAGTAAATATAATAATAACAAGCGGCTCAACGGGTTTTTCAAAAAGAGATATAGCTCCAGAAGCCACAAAAGAAGTTATAATAAAAGAGATGGTCGGTTTTGAAGAGCTAATGAGAGTGTACGGTTATAGAAAAGTTCCAAAGAGCATAATGTCTAGAGCGGTTTGTGGTATTTTAAACGAAAATTGTATAGTCGTGAATCTTCCAGGCAGTGCTGGTGGAGTGAAAGACAACCTTGGTATGATAGGTGGTCTTATAAAACATGCTTTGAAAATGGCAAGAGGAGAAGGACATTAGAGTTTATGGATAACCTTGCAACGACTAAACACGCTAATGTTAACATGTTAACAAAATTGTTAACACAGATTTTGGCTTTTCCGAAGGAAGTATTGTTTTATGTGAAACATTTACTGGCATTATATTTGATAGGAGGTACCTATGAAAAAAATAGAGGCTATTATAAAGCCTTTTAAGTTGGATGAAGTAAAGGATGCTTTGACAGAGATAGGTATAGGTGGTATGACGGTTATAGAGATAAGGGGCTTTGGGCAGCAAAAGGGTCATACGGAGGTGTATAGAGGCACAGAGTATGTGATAGACTTTTTGCCAAAGATAAAGATTGAGATAGTGGTAAAGGATGAAGAAGTGGAAAAGGTTATAAATACCATTATGAAATCTGCTCAAACCGGAAGGGTAGGAGATGGTAAAATATTTATATCACCTGTTGAAGAAGTAATACGTATAAGAACAGGGGAAAGAGGAGAGGCAGCCATTTAAAATGAAAAACTTTGTTAAGGAGGTTTTAATATGAATCAAGCAAAAGCTCAAGAGGTCTTGGACCTAGTTAAAAACGAGAGTATTGAGTATGTGGACCTGAGGTTCTCTGACCCACTTGGACAGTGGCAGCACCTAACTATACCGGCTTATGAGCTATCTATGGATACGTTTGAAAACGGTAGGGGTTTTGATGGCTCTTCTATAAGAGGTTGGCAGTCTATCAACGAATCAGATATGTTAGCTTTTCCAGACCCGGAAACTTGTTTTATAGACCCATTTATGGATAAAACCATCGTTATGATTTGTGATATATATGACCCTATCACGAGGGAAAGATATCAAAGGGATACGAGGTATATAGCTCAAAAAGCAGAGCAATACCTTCAGCAAACAGGCATCGGCGATGTATCATATTTTGGACCTGAAGCTGAGTTTTTCATATTTGACTCTGTAGAATTTGGAAACACCGGAAACTCTTCTTTTTGGAGAGTTGATTCTGAAGAAGGTTGGTGGAACAGAGAGTTTACTTCATCTGGTTATAAAATACCAAACAAAAGAGGATACTTCCCAACTCCCCCTATAGATAAAACCCACGACCTTAGGTCTGAAATGGTAACCATAATGAGCAAATACATGGGTATAACGGTAGAGTTGCACCACCATGAAGTGGCAACTGCCGGTCAAGCTGAGATAGATATAAGGTATGACTCTTTGGTGAAACAAGCGGACAATCTATTTAAATACAAATATACCGTAAGACAAGTGGCGGCTAAGTATGGTAAGTTTGCCACATTCATGCCAAAAGTGTTACCAAACGACAACGGTAGTGGTATGCATACCCACTTTTCTATATGGAAGGGTGGGCAAAACTTGTTTGCAGGCTCTGACTATGCAGGTATATCTGAAATATGTAAATACGCTATAGGTGGAATATTAAAGCATGGTCCAGCCTTAGCAGCAATCACAAATCCAACCATAAACTCTTACCATAGACTGGTGCCAGGTTTTGAGGCTCCGGTGAGACTTGCTTACTCTGCTAGAAATAGGTCTGCTGCCATAAGAATACCGATGTATTCTCAAAGCCCAAAGGCAAAACGTATAGAGATAAGATTCCCAGATCCAACGTCAAATCCATATTTGGCTTTTGCAGCTATACTGATGGCCGCTATAGATGGTATAGAGAACAAGCTAAATCCAGGTGAACCTTTTGATAAGGATATATATTCTTTACCACCAGAAGAGCTACAAAATATACCTCAGCTTCCAGGCTCATTGGAAGAGTCTTTAAAAGCTTTAGAAGAAGACTACGAATTTTTACTAAAAGGCGGTGTGTTTACCGAAGAGTTTATACAGCTATGGATTGAAACCAAGAAAGAAGAAATAAACAGGATGAGGTTTACTCCACATCCACTTGAGTTTGAACTTTATTTTGATATCTAACATTTTTCAAAAAGGGGGCTTTGCCCCCTACCTATGAACCAACGTTTACTAAAATTTTTGCCTATATCTATTAGGCTTTTAAGAAAAACCATAAAGATAACCTGTGACAGGGATGATTCTAAAGATAAATCTATTATATACGCTCTTTGGCACTCTCAAGCGTTAGCTATAGCCATGTATGGTATAGATAAAAAAATATACAGCATGGCAAGTCAAAACAAAGACGGTAATATAGCAGCTTATATCCTAGAAGGTCTTGGTTTTGGAGTAGTAAGGGGTTCTAGCAACAATGATAGTAAAGATAAAGGAGGAGCAAAGGCCTTAATTCAGATAAAAAGAGTTTTAGAGCAAGGGCATAATGTAGCTATTACAGTGGATGGACCCACTGGTCCACCTAAAAAAGTAAAACAAGGCATAGTGTACCTAGCCCAAAAAACAAAAAGACCTATAGTAGGTATATACGCTGATATATCTAAGTACATAAGCCTAAATTCATGGGACAGGTTTCAGATACCGCTTCCATTTTCTAATATAAGGCTTTTTACAACGGAAGAGATATGTGTGAAAGAAAATGAGGATTTAGAAGCATATACAAAAATATTGGAACAAAAGATGATAAATCTTGAGTTAAAAGCTAATACCTAAACATATACTAGAGAATAAAATATTTAAAATGAGCAATCAAAACGATATCCTTAACAAGATAAATATATTTGATATAGATTTGCCACGAGATGAATCGGCAGAAAGGTCTGTGTTAGGAGCCATGCTTTACGATATTGAGAATATACCAATTGTGGCAGAATATTTAAAAGAAGAAGATTTTTTTGAACCTATACACAAAGTCCTTTTTAAGCTTTTGATAGATTACTATTTTGAAAACGGTAATTTACCTACTATGGATAGAGTCCTTTTTAAGGACTTTTTAGAAAAAAACAGGGTTTCTGAAATATCAGAAGATTTGTTAGAGGCTTTGATATTAGAAGCTGTAACAGACATAGAGATACTTCAAAGCATAATAAAGATAATAAAAGAAAAATCGATGCAAAGAGCCATTATAAACCTTGGTTTTAAAATCATAAGAGAGACAAAGCAAATTCAAGATTCAAGCGTTCTTATAGAAACTATTCAAAACGAGCTTATAAACATAACTTCAGAAAGTATAAACACCGGTTATTTCGAGATAAAAGATATACTTGAGGAAGTAATCAACATCATAGAAAAGTTTGCTCATAAAAAAGAGCTTGTTACAGGAGTCCCTACCGGTTTCATAGATTTAGATAGAATGACCACAGGCTTTCACGAGTCTGACCTCGTCATAGTAGCAGCGCGTCCTGGTATGGGTAAAAGCTCTTTTATGCTTTCTATGGCCCACAACATAGCAAAAAAAGATATTCCCGTGGGTGTATTTTCCTTGGAGATGAGCAAAGAGCAGCTTATAATGAGACTTTTGTCTTCCGCTAGCAAAATAGATATGCAAAGGTTAAGAACCGGTATGGTTACGGATGAGGAGATAAAGCTTTTGTCCTCTACCAAAGAAGAGCTTTCGACGTTAAAGATATATATAGATGATTCACCTGCTATAACCGTATCCGATCTTCGCATAAAAGCCAGAAAACTTGTAAGAGAAAAGGGCGTAAAAGTCATAGCCATAGACTATCTTCAGCTTGTAAGGTCAATAAGGGCAAAAGGCAACAGGCAAGAAGAAGTGGCAGAAGTATCTAGAAACCTAAAAGCTTTGGCAAAAGAGCTAAAAATTCCAGTGATAGCACTAGCCCAGCTTTCACGTCAAACAGAGCATAGATCCGATAAAAGACCTCAACTATCAGACTTAAGAGAATCTGGACAAATAGAGCAAGATGCGGATCTCATAATATTTTTACATAGGCCAGAGTATTACAAGAAAAATCCTTTGCCAGAGGAAAAGGGTCTTGTGGAAGTGATTATAGCAAAACAACGACAAGGACCTACTGGCATAGTGAGATTGGCTTTCTTAAGTGATTTTGCATCCTTTCACCAGCTTTCTGAGAAATCAGCTATGTTGCATACTCAGGATGCTTACAATGATGATATAGCAGATAACGATATAGTGGATACTGATTTTGACGTGGATTTTTGATGAAAACCAAGAAACCTTATATCATAGTTTTTGAAGGTATAGATGGTAGCGGAAAATCTACCCAGTTAAATATAGTATATGAGCTTTTAAAAGAAAAAAATGTAAAGCTCCTAAGAGAACCAGGCTCTACCGAGATTGGGGACAAGCTTAGGGATATATTAAAATCTCAAAAATTAGACCCAAAAACCCAAACGTTTTTGATAGAGGCTTCAAGAACACACATGATAGAAAAACATTTAAAAGGTTTCGATGGCATAGTACTTTTGGATAGGTATATATATTCAACAATAGCTTACCAAGGATATGGTTTTGGTATAGATATAAATTTTCTAAAAACTCTAAACGATTTTGCTATAGATATATACAAACCAGATATAGTTTTTTTATTTGATATAGAGCCAAAGATAGCATTGGAAAGACTTGCTAGAGAAAAAGACGTTTTTGAAAATATAGAATTTTTAAAGAAAGTAAGAGAAGGTTATTTGGCGTTGGCTAGAGAATACAATTTTTACGTGTTAGATGCTTCAAAAACAAAAGATGAAATTACAAACTTTATAATAAACATATTTAAGAAAAATAGCATATTTTGATTTTATAAAAAGCTAAAATACTATATCTATCAGAGAATAAACATATTTTAAATAGTAAAATGTAAGAATGCATACGATAGACATGATAAACTTGCTAAACATGAGACATTATTGGCAGTACTTTTTATACGGCGCTTTTGTGGTGGCGTTGGCTTTTTACGTAAGAGCTACCATTGGCTTTGGCTCTGGTCTTATATCTGTATCGCTTTTGAGCCTTGTCTTCCCTATAAAAGAGGTGGTGCCGGTAGTTCTTATCTTAGACCTAACTGGCTCTGTGTTGCTTGGAGCATACGATTTTTCCCACATTAGATTTAAAGAACTTACATGGCTTTTCCCAGGTAGTATAATTGGACTTATAATAGGTACTTTCATACTGGCAAAAACCAATGCTCAGAATATAACAAGGTTTTTAGGCGTTTTTATCATTTCTTACGTGATATATGCTATAAGCTTCAAACCAGAAAAGCTGCCCATTATAAGAAAATTTTGGGCTTTTCCACTTGGCATGCTTGCTGGTGTGATAGGCAGTTTGTATGGAGGTGGAGGTCCCCCGTTGGTGGCCTATCTTCAACTAAGAAGGATAGAAAAAAGAAGCTTTAGGGCTACTTTTCAAGTGATTGCTCTTCTTGATAATATATTGAGGGTCTTTACATATCTTAGTGTAGGGCTTTTAAACATTAAGCTTTTTGAGATAAGTTTATCTTTAATACCCTTTGCAGGCCTAGGGCTTTTTGGAGGTAACAAGCTACATATGAGAATATCAAATGAAACCTTTATGAGGCTTACACTAATATTTCTGTTTCTAATAGGTTTAAACTATCTAGTGTAAGATAGCACTATTATTGTTGGCGGGCTAAAGCCCGCTTTCATAACAAATACAACTTACTTTTTGATATTTGGTTCGTCGTTAAAACCTTTGAATATTTCACCTTCTTCATCGGTACGAGAGGCATTTATTATGCCGTACAGTAAGGTAGCGAAAATCCAACCATAAAATATGATTGCCAAAAACATAGAAAGCTTAAAACCCAAATACATAACTTCACCTCCTTAGATAATATAATAACATATAAACAATTTTTTTCAAGGGTTATTGTTTACCTGGTAAACCACTACAATCAGCGCACGGCTCTACAAGATGAAGGTTAAACATGGCTTCAAGACCCATCTTCTCAAACCATGGCTCTACATCGCCAGTTTTTACCTTCCATAAGAAGTACTTTTCAAAACCGCTTTTTACCCAGTGCATCCATTTGCTTCTATTTTGCTTAGTCCAAGCCCTTGGTGGGATAACTGGATAAGCTATAAACCCGGCAGCATCGTTTCCCATATCAGCTATACAAATAGCTGCCAAAGTAGGCATATATTTTTCAGAGCTGTTTCTTATGTCAGATATTATGTTTAAGGCGGTGGCTAAGGCCATCCCTTCTATCATCTGACCAGTTTTTGGAGTACCGGTAGGCACTGGAGTTTGCTCTACTGGGGGTATCGCAGCTACTACGCCGACACCGTATATATTTCTATAGGTAGGATTGTTGAAGCATTTGTCTACTATAACCATTTTGTTGGCTGGGTTTGCTACCTTTTCACCGGCTGTTGCTACTACATCGGTACCCATGAAGCTTGGCATAATCATCGTAAAAGATGATTCCACTTGGTATTCTTTTCCGTTTAAATCTTCGTAGATGACATGGTCTTTTTCTACCTTTTTGGTTTTTACATTTACGATAGGTCTTATATCTCTTTCAGCCATCAAATCTTCCATAACTCTCTTGGAGCTTCCAACACCACCAAGTCCAAGGTGGCCCACAAAAGGCTCAGAGGTTATGTAGTGTATAGGAAACTTATGCCTTACACCTCTTTTTTTGGCTTCGTAATGAAGCATGAAGGCAAATTCGTATCCTGGGCCAAAGCAGCTTGTACCTGGTTTTGCACCTACTACTACGGGTCCTGGTTTTTCAAAGAATTTTTCTAAGGCTTTGTTAAGGTGTAAAGCATGGTCTACTGTGCAAACAGAGTATCCGTTTTCTTCTTGTCCGTCTGTAAATACAAGCTTAGGGCCTGTGGCAATTACGAGATAATCGTATTCTAGCACCTTTCCACTTTTTAAGGTAACCTTGTTGGCATCTGGATCTATCTTTTCTGCGTCCTCATTTATAAAGTCTATATTTTTTCTTTTTAAAACCGGTTGAAGGGGCGTTGAGATGTCGCCAAATTTACGCCACCCTATCGCTAAATGAGGGAAAGCTGGTGTAAAACCAAAATAAGGTCTTCCAGAGACTACTTTGATATCCAAGTTAGCATCTAATTTCCTCAAATTGTAAGCGGTAGAGACACCGCCTACGCCACCGCCTATTATTACCACTCTTTTTGCCATAATACCTCCTAAAGTTAGATAATACTTAATTATAATATAACCATACCTAATATAAGCAAATAAATATATCTTATATTGTAATAAGTTTCACTTATATATAAAAGAAACATAAAATAGTAAATAGCATTTTATCCATGCTTTGACACGTAATTAAAGATAACGATGAAAATAGCCAATACGATAATCACCACAGTGGGGGTAAGTATAAACATAAACTTATCATGAGCGTTTAACTTTTTACTCATGCTAGCCACTCCTTTGCTTTAGGATTTTACTAATATAAGACCTATTGCAAATTTGACAATGATTAGCCTGTTTTTTGTTTTTTTAGCCTTTTAAGTATGATTTTTATGTCTAAAACCAGCGCAGATGCCACAAATATAGATGACAACGTACCCACTATCACGCCTATTAAAAAGGCAAAGGATATATCAGAGAGCACTGACCCACCAAATAAGTAAAGCCCCAAAGAGGATAAAAACACCGTAGAGGATGTCATGATGGTTCGTACTATATTTTGATTGACCGATAAATTTATAATCTCTCCCAAATCTGTGCCTTTTCTTAGCTTTAGATTTTCTCTTATCCTATCAAATACTACAACCGTATCCGTTATAGAGTAGCCTGCCACCACAAGTATAGATGCCAAAACATCCAAACTTACCTCTTTGTAAGTCAAAGAGTAAGCCCCCACCACTATAAAAACATCGTGAGCAAGGGCTAGTATCCCACCAAGGGCAAACAAAAATTCGTATCTAAAAGACAAGTATATAAGTATCCCTACCAAAGCTGTAATTATAGCCCATACAGCTTTTTTTCTAAGCTCCCCACTTACTACGGAGCCTATGTCTTCTCTTTGTAAAAGCTCAAAACTACCGATACTGTTTAAAGCTTTTTGCACAAGGCTTGGCTTTTCCCCCACCCTTATTTTGACAATGATATCGCCAGTATTTGTGCGCTGGACTACAGCATCTTTTATATTTACCTTGTAAAGAGCATCGTCCACCTGTTTTACGTTTACTGGCTTTTGAAATCTAACTTCTAACATAGTCCCACCGGTAAAATCTAACCCAAGGTTTAAGCCTCTTGTATACAAGCTAAAAGCCGAAAGGAGTATAAGCAATATTGATATTACGTAAGAGTAATATCTGTACTTTATAAAATGTATATATTTAATGCGCATACCTCTATAGTATATCATGAATTGTTTAGCGTAAGCCCAATAAATGTTATAATATTTACAATGAGATATTTTAATAGTCCTTTGTTATATCCCTTTTACCTTTTGTACAAGTATCATTATCTTATATATGTGTTATCGCTTAAGGAGTTAAAAATAAGGTATAGGGGTTCTGTTTTTGGGTTTTTGTGGAGCATGCTAAACCCTCTTTTAAACCTTTTAGTTTATACATTCTTGTTTGTGGTAATATTTAAAAATACCGCTAAAAACTATCCAGTTTATTTTTTCAGCGGTATACTACCTTGGAATTGGTTTTCCTCATCTATAATGGAAGCTACAGACTCTGTTGTATCTGCAGGGGCTTTGATAACGAAGTCCACGCTTCCAGCTGAGATTGTAGTAATAGTAAAAGTAGTTTCTAACCTAATAAATTATCTTTTGTCGATACCTATACTGTTTTTATTCTTATTGTTTTTTCATGTTGAAATAAGCTTTATAGTGTTGCTTCTTCCTATAATTATCTTGATACAGTTTTTTATAACCACAGGTTTAGCCTTTTTCCCAGCTACTTGGAATGTCTTTTATAGAGATGTTAAACATATTATGCAGACCATAATACAATTGTTGTTTTTCTGTATACCTGTTATGTATTTTGACAGTCAGCTACCGCCCAAATATGAGAAGTTAATATACTTAAATCCTATAGCCTATTTGATAAAATGCTATCACGACATATTTTACAACAATCTAATACCGAGGCCGGAGCTTTTGCTTTTGTTATTTTTTATATCTATCATAGTTTACATAATAGGTTTTAACTATTTTCATTCCAAAAAGGATGTCTTTGCAGAGTATATATGAGCGTTATTATAGAAGTAAAAAATGTGACAAAGATATTTAAAAGGCATACAAAAAAATATTTTTCTATAAAGTCTGCCTTTATAGATTTCCTAAAGCATGGAAAACCAGAAAAAGAAGTGGTAAAGGCTCTTGATAATATAAACTTTGATGTAATATCTGGAAGCACTTTTGGCATTATAGGGCGAAACGGTGCCGGTAAATCCACGCTTCTTAAGATAATATCTGGCATTATAAAGCCTACGTATGGCAGTGTTAAAGTCAAAGGGTCTTTGGTACCACTGTTGGAATTAGGTACTGGTTTTCATCCTGAGCTTACCGGCAGAGAAAACATTATCATAAGCGGTCTCATACTAGGGCTTTCTAAGAAAGAGATCTATAAAAAGATAGACGAAATAATAGAGTTTGCCGAGTTAAAGGAAGTTATAGATGAGCCTGTTAGGACTTACTCTTCTGGCATGTATTCAAGGCTTGCCTTTTCTACGGCTTTTAGCATAAATCCAGATATTGTTATATTAGATGAAATATTGTCGGTAGGCGATATAGCTTTTATGAAAAAAAGCAAAGAAAGGGTAAAGGAATTTAAAAGAAAAAATAAAACTATTTTATTCGTAAGCCATGACCTTAAAAGTGTAAAAGAGATGTGCGATGAGGCTATACTTATAGATAGCGGTAAGCTTATACAAAGAGGTGATGTAAACAAGGTAATAGACTTATGCAATAGTATAGTGGTATAATTGTGCTATAATTATATCTTTAACCAGCGCTAGCCGTAGGCGCTATAAAAGTGGCGGTGGCCTTTTTGGCTTTAAGGAGAGGATATGGCTATAACTGTAAGAATACCTACACCTTTAAGAAGGTTGGCCAACGGTCAAGGAGAAGTGACGGTAGAAGCTAAAAATATAAAAGAGCTAATAGATGCTTTGGAGGCAGCTTATCCAGGTTTTAGGGAAAGGTTGGTGGACGAGAACGGCGAGCTAAGAAGGTTTGTAAACTTATATTTAAACGATGAAGACATAAGGTTCTTAAAAGGTATAGACACTGAGTTAAAAGACGGTGATACTCTTTCTATAGTCCCAGCGATAGCAGGTGGTTTTTAATATCTTCTAAGCTTCTTATAGGGATAAATTCCGTTTTTTGAAACCACCTTCTTTGTCTTGAGGCGTATTCTTTTGTGTTTTTTACAATGTTGCTGATAGCTTCTTCTAGGCTTATTTTACCTTTTATATAGGGTATCATCTCTTTGTAGCCTATTGCCTGGGAAGATGTCATAGCGTTTTCGTATCCAAGACAAAGAAGGTTTATGCACTCTAACTCTAATCCCTGTTCTATCATATAAATTGTTCTTTTTTCTACGTTTTTGTTTAACTCTTCTTGAGTTAAGTTTGTGTAAAAGCCCAATACGTTTAGCTTAGGAGTTTTCCATTTATGAAAACTAGAGAATGGCTTTCCTGTATTTATAAACACTTCCAAAGCTCTTATTATGCGTTTTTTGTCCTGAGGGCCTATCTTTTTTGCATAATCTTTGTCTATTGTTTTTAGCTTTTGGTATAAAAAATCTAACCCCTTTTTATTTGCTATATTCTCAAGTTTTTTCCTAAGCTCAAAGTCAGGTTCTGAAGTTTGGGGAAGTCCGTACAAAAGAGCCTGTATATAAAGGTATGTGCCACCTACCACTATAGGAATTTTGCCTGATGATTTTATAGATTTTATAAGTTTTGTGGCTTTTTCCACATACATGTATACGTCAAAGTACTCGTTTGGTAAAACTATATCTATCATGTGGTGTTTTATCTCTTTTCTTTTTTCAAGACTGGGTTTTGCGGTGCCTATATTCATAAACTTGTAAACACACATAGAGTCTGCGCTTATTATCTCTGTGTTTAACAATTTTGCAAGCTCGTGAGCTATTTCAGTTTTACCTGAAGCAGTGGGACCGCCTATTACAATAGCATCGACGGTACTATCTAAAAGCATAGTTTAAAAAGTCTCTTATTTTCATCTATGGTGATTATGGTTAATTTTTTTGTACAATCTACGTCTTTTGGCCATTCTACAAAGCTTATAGCTTCTTTTTGTTTTTCTTTTATATAATCTAAAAAAGGTTTTGGGTCATCTATCCTGTAAAAATCACAGTGAAGCACTGTAAAATCTTTTAACTGATACTCGTTTATTATAGAAAAAGTTGGACTTGATACATTTTCAAAACCATAAGACTTTAGAAAAGCTTTTACAAAGGTGGTTTTACCAGCCCCAAGCTCACCTTCTAAACACACTATATCTGATATGTTTATATACTTTTTTACAGTATTTGCAAAATCGTCAAGCTTATCAAAGGGCACTATCTCCAACAAATATCTAGTGTACATTTGACATTGATTATATCAAAGGTTTATCGTTATATATATGAAATATATCATTGTATTTAAGCTTTTAATATGATAGGATAATAATGCGAGGTGGAGCAGCTTGGTAGCTCGTCGGGCTCATAACCCGAAGGTCGAAGGTTCAAATCCTTCCCTCGCAACTTTAACCTAAGGTTGTTTAATCTTTTTATAAAAGAAAATACCTTCTACCTTTACACTTTCAAAAAACTGAGTATGTATCTTACTAAGCACCTCTGTCATGGACACGGCAAAATACCCACCCATTTTTAACGTATACGTTATGTTTTTTATGGCTTTTAGCTTCGAATCATCGTTAAAGTATATCAAAGCGTTTCTACAAAAAGCAGCGTCAAACATGTCCTTGTAGGGTGCAAAATCTTCAGACTTTATAAGGTTTAGTTGTTTAAATTGAATGTTCTTTTTTAAAACATCTTTTATCTTTATGTAGTTCTCTTTTAGCTCTACAAAATGATGGTATTCTTTTGGTATATCGTTTAGCTCCCTCTGAGGGTACATACCTTGCCTTGCTTTTTCTAAGTACGTTTCGTTTATGTCAAAACCTATTATATGATAGGGTATAGCTTTTGATTCAAGCATCATTGCAAGGGTATAAACCTCTTCTCCAGTGGCACAAGCATACGATGCTATTTTTATTGGACTAGGCTTAATAGTTGGTACTATATGTTTAATAAAAGCATCAAGCTGAACTTTTTCTCTAAAAAATTTTGTTTCTGGTACCGTGATAATATCCAATATCTCTTTCGTGAGCTTTTTTTGTTTGAAAAGTTCTTCTATCTTAACTCTTATAATATCACCTTGGTTTGTTTGTGAGTTAGGTAATTCGTTGTATGCTTGTGAACCGTGGTAGACTTGTTGTCCTAAGAAGGCGTTAAATTTTTTTGTTAGAAGCATTAAACGTTCATCTGGATAGTAGTTACCGGTTAGCTCATATATGATTTTTCTTAACTCTTCTAGTGTTTTATCGTCTAACATATTTTCTTTTGCCATTCTAACACTTCCTCAAGGCTTAAATTTGATTTTACGGCTTTTAAAAAAAGATTTTCTAACTCTGTCATATCTTTTGGTATTAAATCAGGTCTTAGCTTCAATGTGAGCTCTATGCGTTCCCATAAGCTCCAAAGTTCTATAAGCTTGTGATTGCCGGTTTTTAATACCCAAGGTATCCTATAGCCTTCAAAGTTTTCTGGCCTTGTATAAACTGGATAGCCAAGCCATCTATTGGAAAACGAGTCTTGCTTTAAACTTTCGCTATCTGAGAGTACTCCTTCTAAAAGTCTTGAAACACCATCTATTATAGATAGGGCCACAATCTCTCCGCTGCTTAGTATAAAATCTCCAATTGACAAGTCAATGTCTACTATGCTGTCAATCCTTTTATCCATGCCTTCGTATCTGCCGCATAATATTATAATATTTTTTTTATTTTTTAAATTGTTTAATATATTTTGATCTATTCTTTTACCCCAAGGTTCTGGTTTTATTACAAAAGGCTTTTCTTTTGTTATGGAAAGTATATGATGATAAGACGCTAAAATGGGTTCTGGTTTTAACACCATCCCTGGAAATCCCCCATAAGCTGTATCGTCCACTTTCTCGTAAAAGTTTCTTGGGTTTACCGCATGCACCTTTACAAGACCTTGTTTTATGGCTTTTGACAAGATACCAAACTTAGTATAGCACTCTATTATCTCTGGAAATATGCTTACTACAAAAAAATCAATCATCTTTTAGGGTTTTATTAAAATCTTGATAGGCGTTTTTAAACCCGGCTATTATACCAAAAGCCAAAAATAAAAACAAAAAAAATGGCGAAGTATTTTTGTGAAAAATATCAAGCGCTGCTTTATCAAGCATGTACCCTACAAAAAGACCAGCTATTATACCACCTAGTATGTTAAAAGCTACATTTAAAGCGCTAAACTCTTTCAAGTTCATCTTGGATAAGAGCCTAAAAACTTTATAAGATGACCGCTTTTATCAAGCTCCTCCAAAGCATCTTTTACATTTTTATCTTCTATGTGGCCTTCCATATCCACATAAAATATATCATCCCACGCTTTTTTCTTTGAAGGTCTTGATTCTATCTTGGTTAGGTTTATAGAATATCTATAAAATGTCTCAAGGGCTTTGTAAAGGGCTCCTGTTTGGTTTTTTACACCCATTATGATGCTGGTTTTATCCTTACCAGTAGGCTTGGTAATGGTTTTCCCTATTATTAAAAATCTTGTAAAGTTGTTTTTTTGGTCTTGTATATTTTTTGCAAGTATGTTTAAACCATACACGTAAGATGCCACTTCTGAGGCTATGGCAGCGCTGTTAGGTTCTTTTTGGGCTATCTCGCAGGCGTTGGCGGTACTTTTTGCTTCTAAGATTTCAGCAAAGGGAAGATTTTTTTCTAAGTATTTTCTACTTTGAGCCAAAGCGTGCTTGTGAGAATAAACTTTGTTTATCTTAGCGATATCGGTTTCTCTTGAAAGCAAAAATAAATTTATAGGTATTATAATCTCTCCAGATATTAAAAGGTCAGCATCCATCAAAAGGTCTATGGTATGGTTAACCACTCCTTCTATGGTGTTTTCTATGGGTACTACCCCGTAATGGGCGTTTTTTGATTCTACAAGCTCAAAAACAGCAGATATAGAATCGCAAGCTATGTAATCAGCCGATAGTCCGAAATGAGACATAGCCGCTTGATGTGTAAAGGTAGCCTTTGGTCCAAAGTAAGCTATCTTAACAGCTCCTTCCAAAGATGATATAGCAGATATAATTTCTTTGTATATAATTTCCAAAGCATCCTTTGGAAAAATTCCATACTTTTCATTTTCTCTTAGGACATTTGCTATAACTTCTTTTTCCCTTTGAAGGTTTCTCACCTGGATATTGTTGTGCTTTTTTATATCCCCAATTTGCTTTGCTATGCTAGCTCTTTTATTTAAAAGCTCTACTATCTTCTGATCTATTAAGTCTATCTCTTTTCTTAAATCCTCTATCTCTTTGGTCATTACTCTATATCAATCTTTTTTGCCTTTCTTTTGATATCTTGCTTTGGCTCTGTTTGTTTTTCAAGCTTTTGAACTTTATAATCTACCACAGCCTTTAGCGCTTTCCAAAAAGCCATCTCAGATATCCTCATCTGTCTTATCACCTCTTCCCTTATCTCTTTTGGGGGCAAAAAAGCACTAAAAAGCATCTTAAGAGCCTCTTCTCTAGCTCTTTGGGCTTCATCTTCAAAACTTTCTACTTCCAACTTTTCCTTTTCCATACTAATATTATAAACTTTATACTTTTACTTGGCAATATTATTGTCTACTTTGAAAGCAGTATCTCCATCCCTTTTTCGTAGGTCCTGTTGTTGCCGTTTACTTTTAAAGATGTTGGGTCGTAAAAAAGTATTTCTTTTTGAGCCAATTTGTCTATTACATTCATAATCTCTTTTCTTCTTTCCATATTTGGGTCTAAGATAAAATACCCATTTTTTAATATCTCTTTCGCTATCATCCTAAATATCTCATCTTCTTCTTTTGTGCTGTGTCTTATCATCAAATCTGCTATCTCTGTATAAGCCAAAAACGCCTTTTGCTCAAGATAAGCTTTTAAATTCTCTATCTTATTCTTGTTGGATACAATCTCATACAAATACGGTATACACCCGCCAAGATAGTCCCAGATAAGGGCTATTTCATCGTCTTTAAATTCTTCTTCTTCTTTTAGCCACCCATGAGTATTTTCATAGGATAGGTGGTCTATTTTGTAAAAGTCGCTGGTGACTTTTAGCTTGGCGTCGTTGTATATTTGGTCTATAAATATTGTATTGGAGCTTAAGATGAGAACATGGGCTAAGTGAAGCTCTTTGGTCAAAGATACTAAGAAATTTAAAAACTCTTTGATAAGTTCTTTTTCACCGTTTAGGTATATATCTTGCAGAGTTTGAATCTCGTCTATTATGATGATAGGTTTTTGGGTTTTGGATATTTTGTCTATTTGGTCAATAAGCGCATTGAAAAGGTCTATCTCTTTTTCTTCTACTTTCTTGAGTATGTTGGCTTTTAGTTGAAAAATACCCAAATTTATCTTGCTTTCAAAGGATATATCGGCATTATCTGGTTTTATAAAAGTCTTTAAAAAAGAATCGTAATTTATCAGCGTATACCTTCTAAAGTTTATATACTTTACCCAAAACCCATTTTTTGGTTTTAGATGTTCAAAATCTTCAAAAAGCTCGTTTTCTATAATATATTCTATAAGCGTAGTCTTACCAGCAGATTTTGGTCCGTATATCCACAGTATACGCTCTGGTATTGTTTCAAAAAGGTCCATGAAAAATTTTATTTCATTAGTCCTATTTACAAATAGCTTTTTCCTAAACCATCTTTTTTCCATACGGTTATTATATTATTATATTAATTTTGTAGCTTATCGAAATTGAGTATATCCATATAATCCCATTCTCTATAGGCCATTGCATAAATATTTTGCTTGGTAAGATAGTTTACTATGTTTTCTTGGAGTCTCAAAGACGCAAATATGGGTATAAGTTTGTAATCTTTGTACTCATAGAAAAGTTTTCTAAACCTTTCTATCTTGTTGTTTTTAAAATCATCTACATAATCTATCTTTGGGGTTGATTTTACCTCTATAAGAAATACCGTTTTACAAACATCGCTTACAGCTATTACATCAAACTCATCTTGTAAATCGCCCTTCCTTTTTTCTCTGTTTAAGGCTATATCTGTTATCTCGCAATCAAAGTACTTTTCCAAAACAGGTCTTGCAGCAGGGAATATTATATCTTCTACTATAGTCCCAAGCCTGTTTGCCAAAGCACCCCATTCTTTGTTAAAACGTTTTATATCTTCTTTTCTTTGTTCATTAATCTCTTTCCACTT
>NZ_BAAHXP010000006.1:0-92619 GCF_054656715.1 Hydrogenobaculum acidophilum | reverse complement strand
AAGCTTTGTAGCTAGCGAATAACCACTCAAAATAGACCATACCAATAGCGTTTTGCAAATTTTCATGATAAGCCTCCTAAAATCTCAATAAACAGACTATTCTCTTTTAGCTCTAAGCTAATATTAGTAAGTTAACAATATATTTTTAAAATATTATTAAGAGAAAAATAGATTTTACTAGGAGGTTGATAAGAAGGAATTCTAAAAATTTCCTTGATGATATCGAAAGCACACCATAACCTGCTTATTTTATCATAAACGTATCTATTAGTCAATGATATATATTAGATTTTATTTTTCCTACTTTCTATATAAAAAAATAAAACGATGGTGATAATCACAGAAAAAGAAACCGCATAAAAAGAAAATCTAAAAACTGCTGTGATACCATAAGCCTCTGATAAAAGCATCTGAAATTTGTATAAAATGGCTTTTGCCAATATCTTTGAATCAAATTTTTCTTCAAAAAGCTTAAAACCTATGCTGTTAAAAACCCTTGAGTCATTTATATAATCGAAGTTTTTCGCGCTATAAGAAGTTATTATATTTGTAGCTATAGAAGTCCCAAGGGAAGCCCCTATAAGCCTCATATATCCATATATAGCTGTGGATAACCCCATAAGCTCTTGTTTTACAGATTGAAAAGCTATTTTTAAAATTGGTGCGAAGAAAAGCCCCATTCCACAGCCAATAAAAAACATATAAAGCGTAATCTTATCCCTTGGTGTATAATAATCTATATTTGATAAAAAGAAAAATAGCGTGATCATCAATATTGTCTCTGAAAAAAATATAAGTATGCTTGGATTTATCTTATCGGCTAACTTTCCACCTATCAAAGAAAAAACACCTATTCCTATAGCATAAGGGAAAATATGTAATCCTGTCTCAAAAGTTCCAAGGTCTCTCACTCTTTCAAAATATATAGGTATAGTGTAAACAGTTTGAAAAAATGTTAACCCTTGTACCAATACAAATACACTTACTGCCAACGTAAATTCTAAGTTTTTAAAAATTTCTAAACCCACAAGTTTGTTATCAAATATTGTTTCTAAAAGCAAGAACACCAAGAAGGATAAAACTGATATTGTTAGGAAGTATATGGATTTTATATTTGAAAACCATCCCCATTTTTCACCTTTTGATAGTAGTATGATAGACGATATACTAAAAGAAGAAAGTGCCAAGAAACTCCACATATTAAACATCATTTTATGGCTTTTAACATGATAAGAAGGCAAAAAGGATACTCCTAAAGCCAAAAGAAGAATAGATATAGGTACATTTATATAAAAAATTGAGCGCCACGATATATACTCTACAAGATACCCGCCTATAGTAGGACCAAGTCCAGGTGCAAAAGACATTCCAAGGGCATATATACCCATAGCTCTTCCTCTCTCTTCTTTAGGAAAGCTCATCTGTATGATGGCTTGCCCAGCAGGTATTACAAGTCCTTCCCCTATTCCTTGAGTACTTCTAAATATTATCATCTCAAGCAAAGAATGGGCTTGGCCCGCTAAAACGCTTCCCAGCGTATAAAATATAAGCCCTACTATGTATACTTTTTTAAAGCCGTGTATTCCAGATAAGGTGTTAAAAGCAAGCATAGTAATAGCCGTGGAAATTAGATAGCTTATAGAAACCCACTCTATACCAAATAAATCTGTGTGAAGGGGAGCTATCATCCTTGGCATAGCCACGTTGACGCTGGTGGTACCTAACACCACCATAAAAACACCAAGAGACACTATACCCACATAAAACCATTTCATGACTGACTAATCAATAATATTATATCATATAACGAACTTCTTAAAATAATATATAATGTTTGTATGGAAAAGCTTGAAAACGGTTGGATAAAAAGTGGTAAGAGCATAGTAAAAACATATTTTATAGATGATTGGGATAAGATTACAGAGTTTCTTATATTTATTACTAATACTATAAAAGAACTTGACCATCATCCGGATATACTTTTTCACACCACTAGCAAAAGTATTACTATATTTTTAACTACTCATAGTGCTAGCGCCCTATCAGACAAAGACCTTGAATTTGCAAAAAGATTGGACAGTTGGATAGAGCAAAACAAATAAATATTGAATGACTAAAAAAGAGCTTATAATATATACACTTCTTTCTTTTTATTTTTTCTTTATTGGCAACAACATACTTTCTATAACATCTCCAGACGAAGGAAGAAATTTATATGCTGCTTCTTACATGCTTCAAACAGGACATTTTTTAACACCTATGTTTAACTGCCATTTTAGGTTTGAAAAACCACCTATGCTATACTGGGTAAGCGATTTGCTGTTTTTAATATTTGGAGTTCATGTGTGGCTTGCTAGGGCTGTCTCTGGCATAAGCGCTTTTGTAATAGGCATTTTTACTTATAAAATAGCAAAAGATATATACAATCTAGAAAATCCTTTTTACGCCTCTTTAATACTTTTTAGCATTACCCACCTTTGGATAGAATCAAGGGCGTATGTCCCAGAAATGCTTCTTACAGCTTTTGAGATAGTATCGATATACCTTTTTTTAAAGGAAAAAACAACCCTTGGGTATATATTTATGGGCTTTGCAACCCTTACCAAAGGCCCAGTAGGTACAGCTGTAGTTTTGATGGTGATAATATCTTTAAAAAGGAATATAAAATTTATAAAAAGGCTTATTGATGTAAAAGGTATTTTGTTATACATAATGGTGGGTTGGGGTTGGTACATTTACATGATTTATAGGTATGGATTTTATTATATATACAAATTTTTTATAAGAAACAACATAGACGTCTATACAGGTCAAAAAAATATACACCTATATCCGTTTTATTATTACATAATAGTACTTTTTATAGCTCTAATACTTTGGGTTCCTTGGTTTTACAGCTTTTTTAAAAAATATTTAAACCAAAAAACAAAAGCCGCCACGGATATGCTTATATGGTCTTTTGTAGTACTTTTATTTTTTACGTTATCCAAAAACAAACTTCATCATTATATAATAAGCATATATGTACCTATTTCAATATTTATATCAATGTATGCTTCTAAAAAGCTTATAAAGTTTAACCTCATATTATCAAGTATTTTGCTTTTTATCCTTTTTATCCTAGCTTATCGTTATGAATCAGAACGCTTTGTACCTAAAGCTGTTTCTATATTAAAATCTCAAAGACTACCAGTTTATTATGATAACGCCCATTTATCCGCTATGGTTTACTATCTAAATACATGCATAGATTCTCTGCCAAAATACACACCTAAGCATTATTTTGTTATATCAAAAAATCCGCCGAGCAAAATGCCTTCTTACAAGCTTTTAACAAAAGGCATAGAGTTTGACGGTAAATATTATCTTTACGAAAAATAGTTTAAGCTCATAGATTTTAAATTACCAGCATAGTATAATCTTATATGAAGCGGTAATAGCTCAATGGTAGAGCGGCTGCTTCCCAAGCAGCAGGTTGCGGGTTCGAATCCCGTTTACCGCTTTTATAAAGAGTATATGTCTATTTTGTTCTCGTATATAGCTTTCCCTACTACCACACCGCTTACTACATCTTTTAGCCTTATCACGTCATCTATAGAGACTACACCACCAGAAGCGATAATGGGTTTTTGGGTACAATGTTTAAACTCTTCATAAGGAGTTGTATCAACTCCACTTAGCATACCATCTATATTTATGTTTGTGTAAAGATAAGACTCTATAGGATAATCGTTGTAAAGCCTTGCCATATCACAAGGACTCATACTGCTTTGCTCTTCCCATCCTCCTATTGCTACTTTGCCGTTTTTGGCATCTACGCTTAGAATTACTTTGTTTTCATACATTTTTAAAAGCTTCAAAAACTCCTCTTTGTTTTTTACAGCCATTGTACCTACTATTATATAATCTACCCCTATATCAAAAAGTGCCTTCGCCGTTTCTAAACTTCTAATACCACCCCCTACTTCTACTTTGGCTTTATTTTTTTGTTTTAGCATATCTTCTAAAAGTTTTAGGTTTTTTGGAATACCAAACTTAGCACCGTCTAAATCCACTATATGAATACGCTTAAAACCAAGCTCTACAAAAAGCTTAAACTGCTCTACAGGGTCTTTTTTATACACTTTTACATCTTCAAACTTTCCCTCTTTTAACCTTACCACAGAACCATTTTTAATGTCTATAGCAGGTATTATAAAGTCTTTCATAGTAAATCTATTGCCTTCTTTAGCTTCTCTAGGCTTTTATCTATAATCTCTTTTGTGTGGGCTGTTGATAAAAACCATGCTTCAAACTGGGAAGGTGGCATTAAAACACCTTCTTGTAAAGCATTTCTGAAAAACTTACCAAATATATTTGTATCTGAGGTTTTTGCGCTTTTAAAATCTATCACATCTTTTTCTGTAAAAAATATCGTAAACATAGAAGTTATTTCGTTTACTTTGTGAGCTATACCCTTTTGAGATAGCATTTTGCTAATGTTGTAAGTAAAGTATGCTCTAAGTTCTGACAGCTTATCGTAAATTGATATATCAGAAGAAAGAGTTTTTAACACAGCAATGCCAGAAGCCACAGATATAGGATTTCCAGATAAAGTGCCAGCTTGGTATATAGGGCCTTCTGGTGCTATTTTTTCCATAATGTGGTTTTTGGCACCATATGCTCCTATTGGCATACCACCACCTATTATTTTACCGTAACATACTATATCTGGCTCTATACCAAAATACTCTGCTGCACCGCCCAAAGCCAATCTAAAACCAGTTATCACCTCATCAAATATAAGTAAAGCGTCGTTTTCTTTAGTGATGGCTCTTAGCTTGTTTAACCAAGATTCTTTTGGCAATACTACTCCCATGTTCCCAGCCACTGGTTCTACCAAAACTGCCGCTATTTGGTTTTTGTATTTTGAAAAAGCCTCTTCTAAAGCCTCTTCATCGTTGTAATCTAAGACTATCGTAAAAGATGCAAACTCTCTCGGTATACCAGGCGTCCCAGGGATTCCAAGGGTAGCAACCCCAGAGCCAGCTCCTACCAAAACGCTATCGCTAAACCCATGGTAACATCCATCAAATTTTATTATATATGGCTTGTTGGTTATACCTCTTGCAAGCCTTATAGCAGACATTACAGCTTCTGTACCGCTTGATACAAACCTCACTTTGTCTATTACTTTTGAGGCTTTTACTATAAGCTCTGACAGCTCTATCTCATACAAGTTTGTAATGCCAAATGAATTTCCTTTGTCAAGAGCCTCTATTATCTTAGACACCACGACGTCGTTTCTATGACCTAAAATTAATGGCCCAAAAGAAAGCATATAGTCTATATACCTTTTGCCTTCTATATCTTCTATAAAAGCGCCAAAACCCCTATTTACCACGATAGGGTCTGCTCCTACAGACTTGAAGGCTCTAACTGGTGAAGAAACACCACCCGGCATATACCTTTTTGCCAATTCAAAAGCTTCTTTGTTTGTCATACAATATATTATATAGGAATCTAATTTAGAATTCTTTTTCTATCATAATCCACTATTGTTATGATGTGTTTCTATATATGTTTATTGTATTTACATAGAGATAAGATATAATATCTATATGATAGTATTAGATATAATTTTTCAGCTTATATTAGGGGGATAGATATGTTTGTGTTTGGGGTTCACTGCCATCAACCCATTGGGAACTTTGACTACGTCTTTGAAGAGGCTTACGTTAAAGCTTACAAGCCTTTTATTGATTTTTTTTATGAGCACGAAGATTTTAAACTATCTGCTCATTTTAGCGGTATCTTGTTGGAATGGCTGTTGAAAAATAAAGAAGATTTCATAAAAAAGCTTGGTGATATGGTCCAAAGAAATCAGCTTGAGATAATAGCAGGGGGTTATTACGAGCCTATACTTGCTTCTATCTCAAAAGAAGATAGAATCATTCAGATAGAAAAGTTAAATCAATTTTGTAAAGAAGTTTTTGGTAAAAAACCAAGAGGTATATGGCTAACAGAGCGAATATGGGATACTTCTGTTTTACAAACTATTATAGAACTTTCTATGGAATACATAATAATAGACGATTACCACATTTTATCAGCTGGATATCCTTTTGAAGAAGGCTTTTACTTCACAGAGGATGAGGGTAAAAAAGTAAATTTAGTGCCAATAGATAAAAGGCTTAGATACAAAATCCCATTTGCCGAACCTCAAAGTGTGATAGATTTTATTAAAAGCCAAAAAACTTCTATTATAATAGATGATGGTGAAAAATTTGGTATATGGCCATACACATATAAAACTGTTTACGAAGAAAAATGGTTAGAACGCTTTTATGAGCTTTTAAAAAAAGAAAACATAGATACCAAAACAATATCTGAAGCACTAGAAGTCTCTTCTAAAAAGCTTGTTTATCCAGCATCTATTTCTTATGAAGAGATGGGCCATTGGGCTTTAAACTATAAAGATGCTATAGATTACGAAATGGCAAAAGAACAATGTAATGATTTTGAAAAGTTTATAAAAGGTGGCATTTGGAAAAATTTTTTCACAAAATATCACGAATCAAACTATATGCACAAAAGGATGTTAGAGGTATCTAAAAAAAGCTCTAGCAAAGAAAGTATCTTAAAAGCCCAATGCAACGACGCTTATTGGCACGGCATATTTGGTGGTATATACTTTCCCCATTTGAGAAGAGAGATTTGGAGCAACATAATAAAAGCTGATTTTGAAAATAGCCACTATGAATTTATTAAAGAAGACATAGACTTTGACGGAAAGCTTGAGATAAAATTAAAAAATAAGGATTTTATAGTGGTGGTGTCTGAAAATGGAGCCATTAAGGAACTTTCTGTAAAGGATATAGGCAACTTAAACGTATGTCTTTCAAGATATAAAGAGTTTTATCATTTTATAAGCAATCAAGAAGAAAACGATAAAGGCAAGACCATACATGAATTAAAAAAAGATATATCAAAGTATAAGGATTTTATAACTTACGATGAAAAACCAAGATTTTTTAGCTATGATGATATATCTTGGAATTTGGTAGATGCAAAAGAAGATGAAATAGTCTTTGAAGAATCTCAAAACAAAAAGGTTATAAAGCTTCAAGACGATAAGTTTATTTTAGAATACAACTTAGAAGATACAACACCAGTAGATATAAACTTAGGCATTCACAGTCTAAATATTGAAGAGTATGAAATAGATGCTGACAATATAGTATTTGAGGCTTTTGAGATAGGTAAGATAAGTTTAAAATTTTCTAAAAGCCTAAAACTAAGGGTATACCCCATCAAAACAGTATCTCAATCCGAAAAAGATTTTGATGTTATAACCCAAGGTATATGTATTGGTTTTCTAGCTGGAGGTGAGCTATCCGTAGAGATATCATGCTAAGTATCGCTATGGCTTTTTCCCTTAGCGCATGTGGAATAAAAGCACCGCCAAAACCACCAGCACCACCTCAGGTATTGGTAAAAAGGATTGGAGAATACATATACATAAAACCAGTTGGAAAAGAAGAATTAAAGGTGAAGGGTTTTTATAAAAGCGGTGATATCTTTTTTAAAAAAGATAAATCTTCTCTATGCTTTGAAATAGAGGGCAAAGAATCTTCTTCTTTATACTGTGTACCCCCTGCTATAGAAAAAGTACCATTGATAGTAAAAGCTTATAGAAGATTTAGAATACATATAACGCTAAAAGGTTTTAAAAGATATAGGCTATACAAACACCCCATAGGTAAGCCCTTTAATCCTTTTCAGAAAGGCATTGTAGTAGGCGATAACGCTATATTACCTCCGGACTTTTCTTCTTTTTGCTACAGCATAACAGGAATCGAAAACGGAATAGAGTCGTCTCCAACAGAAGCATGTTTTCAAAGACAAACACCGCCAGCCCCTCAAACACCAAAAAATATCAATTTCATGATATACAACGGTAAAATCTATATATATTGGGAACCAAACGAAGATAATGGTTACACTATAGGTTATCTTGTCTATAAAAATGATAAACTTTTAACGAAAAAGCCAATACGTTCAAACGTATTTGTTGATGAGCTTCCGAAGGGTTTTACAGTGTTTAAGGTAGAAGCAGTCGGAGAGTATGGCACCAAAAGCAAACCAGCAGAGCTTCAAATAACATTGAGAGCGTTAAAGCAAGCGTTAGGATTCTAAAAAAGTAAGTATAAATGTTGTGCCAACGCCTAAAGTAGATAGTACATCTATATTTATTTTTAATAGCTTGGATGCGTGCTTTACTATGGCAAGCCCAAGCCCTGTGCTTTTGTAGGCTCTGTCTTTTGATACGCTGTAAAATCTTTCAAATATGAAAGGAAGATGTTCTTTTGCTATACCTATACCTGAGTCCTCTATCGAAATCCTAAGTTTATCTTCTTTTTTTGCAATTATCTTCACATATCCGTTTTGTTTGTTGTACTTAATTGCGTTATCTATTAGATTTTTAAGTATTATGCTTAAAAGCTTTTTGTTGGTCTTTATCTTAATAGGCTCTATATCCAAATACATTGACAATCCTTTGCTTGCTATAGAATGTGCAAACATATCTAGTATTTCTTGTATCAAGCTTTTAACATCCACAAAATCTTCAAGTTTTATATTATCTTCCATGGATTCCACAAAAGATAGAGTAAGCATGTCGTTTATTAACTCTTCCATAGATTCTGAGGCATTTTTGGCTTTTTGTAAAAATTTTATCATAGCTTCATCTTTTTCCTTTTCTATGACCATATCCAGCACGCTTTTTATAACACTAAGAGGTGTTTTGAGCTCATGTGAAGCGTTCGCTATAAATTCTCGCTTAGATTTTTGATAAAGTTCGTAATTTGTAATATCTCTCATAAAAAATACATCCGCGTCTTTTAACGTTTTTTTGTATAAGCCATACGTTCTTTCTTTATAGGTTATTTTTATCGCTTTACCTTCTTCCAAAAGCCCGATACTAGATATTAGCTCAAAGGGCCTTAACACTTCGTAATAAGACTTATCTTTATAATTTGGCAACACAAAACCATTTTTTATAGCTGATTCATTTGCAAAGGTCATAACATTTTTCTTGTTTATTAAAAAAATAGGGTCTTCCTGTAAGTTTAAAATATCTTGTGTAAATGTCATAGTATGTATTTTGATATCTCTGGGTCTTTAGCAAGATCTTCTAATTTTGATAGCACAAACTTATCATCTATTATAATATGTTGACCTTCCATATCTGGAGCATTGAAAGAAATATCTTCCACCAGCTTTTCCATTATAGTGTAAAGTCTTCTAGCTCCTATGTTTTCATCTTTTGAGTTTATATATTCTGCTATTCTTGCTATTTCTTTTATAGCCTCATCTGTAAAATCTATATCTACATTTTCCGTTTTAAGAAGCTCTTTGTATTGCTTTGTAAGAGCGTTTTGAGGCTCTCTAAGTATTCTTTCAAAATCTTCCATTGTAAGAGCTTTTAACTCTACCCTTATAGGAAATCTACCTTGAAGCTCCGGTACCAAATCAGATGGTTTAGCCATATGAAAGGCTCCAGCCGCTATAAAAAGTATGTGGTCTGTTTTTACTGGGCCGTATTTGGTGTTTACTGTGGTACCTTCTACTATAGGAAGTAAATCTCTTTGAACTCCTTCCCTTGAAACGCTATGACCAACTCCTTCATGTTTTACAGCTATCTTGTCTATCTCGTCTATAAACACAATACCAAAATTTTCGGCTAAAAATACCGCTTCAGATTCTAAATCTTCTTTATCTATAAACTCCTCTGCCGCCTCCTGCTCCAATATATTAACAGCATCCTTTACCTTTAATTTTTTCCTTCTTTTACCGCTAATCCCACCAAGCAAATTCCTAATTTGCTTATCTAAATCTTCTAAACCTTGCAACCCCATCACTTCTATAGTTGGCATGCTCTGTTTTTCTTGAATCTCTATTTCTATAAGCTCGTCATCATATTTACCTGTTTTCACACCGTATGTTGCCTCAGATATGCTTATATTTTTTAAAGAAGATATTTTTTGAGCCACTTTTCTTATAGCCTCTTCTCTAGCAATATTTTTAACGCCATCGGTCCTTTCTTTTTTTACAAGCTGATAAGAGATATTCACAAGTTCTCTTATCATAGATTCTACATCTCTTCCTACATAGCCTACTTCCGTGTATTTGGTGGCTTCCACTTTTAAAAATGGGGCTTTTATAAGATTTGCCAGTCTTCTTGCTATTTCTGTTTTACCTACACCTGTTGGTCCTATCATTAGTATATTTTTTGGAGATACTTCATCTCTAATGTGAGGTGGAAGTTTTTGTCTACGCCAACGATTTCTAAGGGCTATTGCTACTTGTTTTTTTGCTTCTTGTTGACCTATTATATACTGATCTAAATAATTTACTATTTCTCTTGGAGTTAGATTTTTTAATAGCTCATCTCTATTTTTCATCTTCTTTTTCTTTAACCTCTTCTTTTGAAGGTTGGTATGCCACTATAGTCTCTTTAGTAAATTTTATCTTGGTGTTTGTGTCGACTTTTAAGGTAATAGTGTCATCCGAAATATCTGTTATAACGCCCCATATACCAGAAGATGTGATAACCTTATCACCTTTCTTTAGATTTGATAGAAATTCTTGATGTTTTTTTCTTTGAGTTTGTTGCGGTTTTATAATGAGAAAATAAAATATTACAAATATTATACCTATAAACACTAATTGTGCCAAAACAGGTCCCATTGGATTCCCATTCATAAAAACTCTCCTTTAAATATTTTTCCAATAATCTTCATAAGCAACCCAGATATATGGTAATATATATTTTATATTATTCCAATCCTTCATATACTTTTTTCTTTTTTTATAAGCTTTTTCGTTGGTGATGCCATATATTTCTTTTGCTTCTTCCTCAAAAGAAGCCAAATCCTCCTCTAAAATATACCTTGCCAGCATATTTCCAGATACCACCGCCTGAGGTATACCACCGCCTGTTATTGGATGACAAAAACCCCCAGCATCTCCACAAAGAGCTATATTTGATGAAACCAGTTTATCTATGCCATCTAAGGGTAAAAAACCACCAGAGCTATCTTTACATTCGCCCTCTATAAGTCCAATTGATATCATATCTTTTATAAAAAACTCTAATACGTCCCTAGGGTTGTCGTTGAAAAATATGTCTATACCGATACCAACGTTGGCATATTCTTTCTTTGGAAACACCCATCCGTATCCTCCTTTTATATATTCTCTAAAAACTACCACTATGTCTTTTAGAGGCTCTTTTAATTTGCACCTTTTTTGGGCACACACTGCTAACTCATGCTTTTTAAAGAAAGCTTTCTCCATTACAAAAGACCTTGGCCCATCTGCTCCTACAAGATAATCAAACTCTACATGATATATATCGTCTTGCGCTTTTAGTATAGCTGTTTTTTTATCATAAAAGCCCAAAAAAATGGTCTTTAGTAAAGCCTTGGCTCCGCTTTTTATAGCTTGGTTGAATATATTAGCATCAAATATTGCTCTATCCACCATAAAGCCTTTTGAGTCAGAATATACTCTTTTATTATCTGGTTCTATGGTGATCATATTGTCTATGTTTTGTACAATAGAATCTTTAAAATATTCCTCAAATTTTTTTTGCATAAGTTGTTGTGGTATAAACTCAGCACATTGGACAGGAATACCTATTGTTTTTCTTGAATCTACTATAACAACGTCTATTCCGTTTCTGGCAAGCTCATGGGCAGCGCTAGAACCAGCCAAACCACCACCTACTACAAGAACGTTTGTTTTAAATCTTTTTGGCATTATGTTGATCTTTGTTTAGCTCTTTTTTCATATATTTACCCATTTTAAAATAAGGCAAATAATGCTCTGATACAAGAGTTTGTATACCAGTTCTTGGATTTAACACCATCCTAGAAGGCTTTTTTTTCAGCATAAATACTCCTAGTTTTCTTAGCTCTATGCGTTCATCTTGCAAAAGCCCTTCCATTATAGCATCTAAGAAATAATCCACCACAAGCTTTATATCCTTTTGACTATAATTCGTCTGTCTATCTATTTGTTTAATAATATCGGATTTCTTCATAGGTTTTTATTATATCATAGCTTATTCGACTGTCACAGTTTTTGCAAGATTTCTTGGTTGGTCAACGTCTAGACCAAGCCTGCTTGCCACTTCATAAGCTATAAGCTGTAGCGGCAAAACACTAATAAGCGGGTAAAGATCTTCTTCATCTAAATCTGGTATTCCTATGAAATGCTTTGATATGTTTCTGAGATGTTGATCAGAAGCGCTACCTATCACTATAAGCTTTGCCTTCCTAGCAAGTACTTCCTCTATATTTGATATTGCTTTTTCATAAAGCTTATCTTTTGGTGCTATAAACACAACGGGCATATTTTCGTCTATTAAAGCTATAGGACCATGTTTCATCTCACCAGCAGCATACCCTTCTGCGTGTATATAAGATATCTCCTTTAGCTTCAAAGCCCCTTCTAAAGCTATTGGAAAAGAAAGACCTCTTCCTAAGTATATAGCATTTTTTGCATTTGATAATTCGCTGTAAACTTCTCCATTTAAATCGGCGTTTTGTAAAACATCCTCTATCTTTGACGGTATATGAGCAAGCTTATCTATTTTGTTGCTATACTCTTCGTAAGTCATATATCCCCTTTCGTAACCCATAAAAGCCGCCAATCCATATAAAACAGCTATCTGAGCGGTAAATGTCTTTGTAGCAGCAACACCTATCTCTGGTCCTGCATGTGTATATAACGCATAATCACTTTCTCTATCTAATGAGCTTCCAACAACATTTACTATGGATAAGAGCTTAGCACCGTTACCTTTGGCATATTGAGCAGCAAATCTTGTATCTGCCGTTTCACCAGACTGAGATATGGCTATAAATAGCGTATTTTCATCAATTGGTATATCTTCGTATCTTTGCTCAGATGCATATCCTACTTCCACCGGAATCTTTGCGTATCTTTCAATAAGATATTTACCTATCAAAGATGCATTGTAGGAACTTCCACAAGCACTCATCACAACCCTGTTTATAGCTTTTATATCAAAAGGAAAACTTATACCCTCTGACAAAAACCCTCTTACGGTATCCGATATTACCCTTGGTTGTTCATATATCTCTTTCAGCATAAAATGTTTATATCCAGATTTTTCAGCAGATACTATATCCCAAGGCACAAACATACTGTGCTTCGTTTTTATCATGCCGTTAAAATCGTATATGCTTATAGTGGTCTTTGTAACATCTACTATCTCTTTATCATCTAAAACAATTATCTGCTTTGTATAAGGAAGTATTGCCGGTATATCGGAGGCTAAAAAATTCTCATTTTCACCAACCCCTATTACAAGAGGGCTTCCTTGTTTAACACCTATTATCCTATCTGGTTCATATTTTGTGATGACGGCAAAAGCAAAAGCTCCCTTTAAAAGCTCTATAGTTTTTTTAACTGCTTCCAGCAAGTCCCCTTCATAATACTTTGCTATAAGGTGCACTATTACCTCTGTATCCGTTTGGGATGTAAATATATGTCCTTGATTTATAAGATCCTCTTTTAATTCTTTATAATTCTCTATAATTCCGTTGTGAACTATTGCAAAAGATTTACCAGGGTCAAGATGGGGATGCGCATTTTCAGTGGATGGTATGCCATGTGTTGCCCATCTAGTATGACCTATACCGCAACGTGCTTTAGAGGATTTACCCCACAGAGATTTCACCAACTCTCTTATTTTGCCCACTTCTTTTTGCACAAATATCTCGCCGCTTTCGATAAGCGCTACGCCGGCAGAATCGTATCCTCTATACTCTAACCTCTCTAAAGAACTTAAGAGTATTGGTAAAGCTTCAGAATCTCCTATATATCCTACTATGCCACACATATCAATTATAGACTTTTATTATATTATAAAAAGAATCCCTTTGTATTGGGATTTTAGAAGCACCTTTTATTATACCCACCAACTTTTCTATAGTCTTGCCGTAGGTTTCAGTAGAACCAGCCGCATGCACCACAAGCTCCTCTTCCAAAGTACCATCTATGTCATTTGCCCCAAAATTTAATGCTATCTGAGCTAACTTTTCCCCCAACGTTATCCAATAAGCTTTTATATTGTCAAAGTTGTCTAAAAATATCCTCGATATAGCTATAGTCTTCAGGTCATCCACAGAAGACGTCCTCTCTCCACCAAGAGCAGTACCTTTTGGATGATAGGCCAGTGGTATAAACACTTGAAATCCACCAGTCTTGTCTTGTAAATCCCTTACTCTTTTCATATGGTCTATCCTTTCTTCTATGGTTTCTATATGTCCGTAAAGCATTGTGACGTTGGAAGGTATCCCTAACTTATGAGCGGTTTCATGTATTTCAAGATATTCCTCAGCGTTGGCTTTGTTTGGTGCTATAATAGACCTTACTCTTTCTGCAAAAATCTCTGCCCCGCCACCAGGAAGCAAAGAAAGACCTGCTTCTTTTAACTCAAGCAACACATCTTCGTAGGTAGATTTTGATATCTTCGCTATATGGTCTATTTCTACTGCAGTATATGCTTTAATCACAATATCTGGGAAATTTTGTTTTACAACTCTTATTAGATTTACATAGTCTTCTCGTTCCCAATGAGGTGGCAACCCACCCACTATATGCACTTCAGTAATACCATTTTTATAAGATGACTCTATCTTTCTTAAAATCTCATCTATGCTTAGTTCAAAAGCCCTTTCATCGGATTTTGATACACCAAAGCTACAAAATTTACATTTATAAACACATATATTTGTAGGATTTAAATATCTATTTACTATAAAGTATGCTTTATCTTCATTTTTTTCTTTGTTTAGCTCGTTGGCAGCGTATCCCAAAGCGCTTAAAGGTGCATTTTTATATAGATAAATTGCTTCTTCTTCTGTAAGTCTATCTTTGTTTAGTGCTTTTTCTAATAAAGAAGAAACCTCTTTATCTTCTAAAAGTTCAATCATGTTAACCTCCTTAAAAGCCAAATAAGAATATATTAATAAAAGTTTTCTAAATTGCCATGTTTTTTAATCATCTTACTATGGCCACTCTTGGCTTATAATAATAATCATAAACTATTTCGACATCACCAAAGATGTTTTTTATGGCCTCTTCTTGGTCGTGTCCTATCTCCATAAGCATTGGTCTTACATCAAAGGATTTTAGCTTCTTGTAGAAAAAAAGCCCATCTTCTTTACCATCCAAAGCTTTTATATCCTCATACTCTAATATATTTTTATCAAGGGTTTCAAGGCTATTAGTAGGAATATAAGGTGGGTTTGCCACTAAAAAATCTACTTTTTCTACTTTGATGGCATCTGCTATGTTAGAACATACCACTAAAATTCTATCTTCTACTTTGTGTAGTTTTGCATTTTTTAGCGTTAACTCGCAAGCTTTTTTATTTATATCCGTTGCTACCATTTTCAAATGTGGATAATATTTTAAAAGCGAAATACTTACAATACCACTTCCCACAAAAGGCTCAAAACCTACTTTATAATCTTTTACAATTTCTATAGCTTTTTCTACCAAAATTTCTGTTTCTGGCCTTGGTATCAAAACAGGTGGCTCTATGAAAAACTCATGCCCAAAAAACCACCATTTTCCAATAGCGTATTGAAGTGGCATACCTTTTTGCACTTTACACACTATATCGTTAAACTTCTCTACGCTCTTATCGTCTATTTCTAAAATATCTTGGTGTAAATATATATAGTTTTTATCAAAACCACTCACATGTTCTAATACAATAAGCGTATCTCTAAGATTTAGAGGACTTTGTTTGATGAGGGTTGATATGTTCATTTTGCATTATAGAGGAGTTGTTTCTTACATCGGTAATTATAGCTATAGCAATTGCAAGTACCATAAATATAGCGATAAACCAATAAGTACCCTTAGTAAGTATGGTATCTACTCCACCAACACCAAATATAGACCTTGCAGTAGCGCCTCCAAAAGCGGCCCCTATATCACCTTTTGACTTCTGCAAAAGCACCAAAACTATCAAAAGCAGCGCTATTATTATAAAAAGCACCACCAGTATATAATATAAAAGCTCCATAGTATTATTTTAACTCAAAATAAATTTTATAGCTTTACCAAAAATGCTTTGTTCCTTAGGCAATTTATTATCTCTTTTAAGCTTTGGGCTTTTATGAAATAGGCTCTTCCGCCATAAGGGTCTCCCATATTCTTCATAGGGTTTATCCGGTGATAGGTCTTGTTTATCACCACATAGCCTGTGGTATAATCAGTATCATCGCTCCAACAAACCTCTGCAATCACGCCGCATCTTATATTTTTTGAAACCAAAGCTAGTGCATCCAAAGCCCTATCAGTAATTTTATAGCCCAAAGAAAACAGCTTTTGTTTAACAAACTCTCTATCTTCCCAATCTACTTTTATAGTTCTTATGCCCTTTTCTTTATCCTTTTCTAATCTTTGACCTGTCTCAATATCTACAAGCATAGCCCCTCTCATGTTTTTGCCAAAAGCGGCTCCTTTAGAAAGCTCTAGCAAAACATTTTCCGCTATATATCCTTTTATACCTATGTTTTCAAGAAGTACCTTTGCAAAATTTCTAGCTTCTTCTACACTTTTAAAATCAAAGCTCCTTATAGAGGGCATTTTAATAAATTCTATATCTTCTATGTGCTCTGTTTTTATGCTTATAAAATCGTAAAACTTTGGCCTTTTTAAAAATTCATTGACAACTTTAGAGATATCTTCTTTTTTACATATTCTTTCAGCGCCTGACACGTGCACATTTTTAAAAGATGCTCTCATTCTTATAGAAACTAAGCCTTCCATCCTTAGAACTTAAATTTGGACATCTCTTGTTTTAGCTCCTCCGCTACTTTAGCCAGCTGATTAAATGTTGCAAAAAGTTCCTCGGTTGCAGTAGATAATTTTTCAGAGAATTCTCGTATACTTATCATATTGTTTGCCAAAGAGTTTACAGTAGCATTTTGTTCTTCAACAGCTGTAGTTACAGATTCTGAAGACTCTTGCACTATAGTAGACATATGTTCAATTTCTTTATAATATTTATGAATATCTTTTATAGATGTAACAGTATTTTCTATTCCCTTTGTAATGTTGGTAATCATATCAGAGATATTTTTTGCAAAAGTACCTGTTTTTTCAGCAAGTTTCTTTACTTCGTCCGCCACCACGGCAAACCCTCTTCCAGCTTCACCAGCACGAGCCGCTTCTATAGCTGCGTTCAAAGCCAAAAGATTTGTTTGCTCGGTTATGTAAAGTATATTTTCGACAATAACGTTTATCTCTTGACTAATTTTTTCCATAAGCTCAGCAGAGGAAACAGTCTTTTCTAATTTTGTACTACCATCTTTTATTATATCAAAAAGCTTATTAACAACGTCTTTAGTATTTATCATATTAGAAGCTATAGACCCAGCAGTAGCCGATACTTCTTCCACAGAAGAGGCTATAGCGCTTATTTGTTCGTTAAGGTTTTTGTTTTCTTGAGCTATAGACCCCGTGGTAGCTGACAACTCCTCCACACTAGAACCTAACCTTATGGCTGTATCAGCTAGATTGTTGAGTAAAACCCTAAGAGAGTCAAGAGCTTTGTTTATGCTATTTTTTATCGTATCTAAATCGCCTTTTGCCTCAACTTTTATGTCTTCGCTAAAATCAAGATTAGCCATGTTCTCCACAACCTTTTTTATATCTTTCAAAACTTCATTTACCATTGATATACCGCTAAGCATAGTTTTAATAACTTCCGCTATCTCATCTTTGAAATTTATATCTGTAGAGGTTTGAAGATTACCGCTCTCTAAATCTTTTGAAGCTTTTAAAAGTATATCAAGTTCTTTCTTTATAATAATCCACAGATATACAAACAACGATAAGCTTATAAACACCAAAGATACTGATATTGCTATACTTTTTATCAGTGAATACTTTGCATCCTCGTAATTTGATATTATATCATCATATAGCGTATTCACTATAGAATCTGTTTCTTTTTTGGCCAAACTATGTGTTTTTTGATATGTAGATAAAAAACTTTGCAGTGGAACAGAAGATGGCCCATTGTTTATTATCCCTTGAATAGTGGGTAAGAATTTGTCTGTCATTATGTTGTAAAACGGCAAGAAATTACTATAATAAACTTTTTTATAACTTGAGTTATATCTATAAGCTATTTTATAGTATATATTTTTCAAATTGTTGAGCCTTAAGCTTGTATCCTTTGATATGGTTTGAAGCATCGTAATATCAGAAGGCTTCAGTTGATTGTCATAAAGCACCTGAGATGTTCTAGAAGATAGCCTTCCAAGATAATCTATCGCTGGTCCTTGCACTATGTATAAGCCTACAATAAGGTTTATTCGACCCATGTCCGGGTCTGCTATGAGAGCACCATTCTCAAAACAGTCTCTTACCAACAGCCTTCTATATACTATCTTAACAATGTTGTTGTAATTATCTTTAACTTCTTTTTTGGTATAAGAAAACGTTCTAACCCTCATATTGTCCCATGTTTTTTCTAAAAGCTCAAAATCTTTTGTAGAACCGATATCTTTGCCGTATTTTTCGTTTTCTATTTTGGCTATTTTCATATCCCTATCCACATTTTCTACAGCTTTTTCTAGGGCCGGTTTTACAGACACATTCCCTCCAGCCAACGACCGGCTATATATTCTAGCAGATTCTAAATCCATATAAAGCTTAAACAAAGGCTTTGATAACGATATTGCCTTCATTTCGCTAGACATCTGTTTCATATAACTTAAATTAGCTTCATAGCTACTATATGCGTAAAGTATCCCCAATGCGAAAGTTATTAAACCTAGCCCCAGCAGTTTCAATTTTAACGAAGTTTTTTCAACTAAAAACATAAAACCCTCATATGCATCCCTACCCTCCTCGTTCATATTATAACGTCGTTGTAGTAATACTAATTAAAACGGTTTGTTTGGTACCTTTTCCCAATCTTTTAGAAATTTCTCTATGCCTATATCTGTTAGAGGATGTTTAAAAAGTGATTCTAAGACACTAAAAGGGATAGTAGCTATATCTGCGCCAGCTTTAGCAGCCTCTAATACATGTATGGGATGTCTTATGCTAGCTGCTATTATTTCTGTTTCATAACCATAGTTGTCAAATATTGTCCTTATATCTCTTACAAGATTCATACCATCGGTAGATATATCGTCTAATCTTCCTATGAAAGGCGATACATAGCTTGCTCCAGCTTTTGCTGCAATGAGTGCTTGCATAGGACTAAAGATAAGCGTTACGTTTGTAGGGATACCCTCTTCTTCAAGTATGTTTACCGCTTTCATACCCTCTTTTGTCATTGGAATCTTCACCACCACATTGTCTCCTAGTTCTGCTAAAAACCTTCCTTCTTTTACCATACCTTCTGTATCCAAAGATACCGTCTCCAAACTTACTGGGCCGTCCACCAAACTAAGTATATCCTTTACTACATCCATGAAAGGCCTTCCGGTTTTGGCGGCTAGCGTTGGGTTTGTGGTAACACCATCCAATATACCCCAATCTATAGCCTGCTTTATCTCTTCTACGTTTGCTGTGTCTATAAAAAATTGCATAATCTTTACCTCCTCTTGGTATTTATTTTATTATAAACCAAAATTTTGATATAATGATTTGTAATGAATTCTATTTTAATAAAAAGTGCAAGACTTATAGAGCCGGACTTAAATATCGATAAAGTAGTTGATATACTTATAAAAGATGAGAAAATAGAAAAAATCTCAGAACATATTGACGAAAACATCTCAGATATCATAGATGCTAAAGGTCTTATAGCTTGCTCTTCTTTTGTAGATTTACACGCTCATTTAAGAGACCCAGGATTTACTTACAAAGAAGACCTTGGAAGTGGGATGAAAGCGGCCGTGTTTGGAGGGTTCACTACAATTGTCTGTATGCCAAACACTAATCCCCCTATAGACAACGAAAGCGTTATATCTTATATACTTTTAAAAGCTGAAAAAATAGGAATTTGTGATGTAAAAGTAAGCGCTTGTGTTACAAAAAACAGAGCTGGTAAAGAACTAACAGACTTTTACAAGCTTAAAAAAGCTGGGGCAGTATGTTTTACAGATGATGGAGCACCCGTACAAGACCAAAACATTATGTTAAAAGCCTTAGAAATAAGCGCTCTAGTGGACTCTTTTGTGGCTAACCATTGCGAAGACGATGCTTTTGTTAAAGAAGGAGCTTTTGATGAAGGTGCGTTTTCAAGCGTTTATGGACTACCATTTAGACCTTCTTATGCAGAAGAGGTGATGATTGCAAGAGATGCAACACTTTCTTACCACACTGGAGGGAGACTTCACATACAACACATTTCTTCTGCTTTGAGTATAGATATAATTAAATTTTTTAAAGAAAAGGGTGCAAACATCACCTGCGAGGTGAACCCAAACCATCTTGCTTTAAATAGTTTTGCGGCTTTTAAGAAAAAAACGCTTCTTAAAGTAAACCCACCCATAAGGGATTATAAAACCCAAGAGGCTCTTATCAACGCTTTAAAAGAAGGTGTGATAGACTGCATTGCTACAGACCACGCCCCTCACGCAAAGCATGAAAAAAAACATCCCATCAAAGGTGCTGCAGGTATGCTTGGTTTTCAAGTAGCTTTACCTATAATGATGAGCCTTGTAAAAGATGGTATTATGGATATTAAAAACCTAATAAAACTTATGTCAAAAAATCCTGCTAAAATAATTGGTTTTAACAATACAATAAAAGAAGGTGCTTTAGCAAACTTAGTTTTATGGCATCCAAATCACGAATGGGTTTTTGATGAAAATATAAACCCTTCTAAATCTTCAAATTCACCGTTTTTAAACAGCATACTTACCTCTAAGGTTTTTTACACTATATACAAAGGTAAAATAGTTTATAAATATTTAGGTTAATTTTCTGGAAGGGCTTACGGCTTTTATAGCTTTACCTATTATCCTTATTTCCTCGGTTTTTACTGTTTGACTTTTATAAAGCTCATTTTCTGGTAAAAGCCTTAAAAAACCGTTATTTAGTTTGTATATTCTTCTTATTAGAAGTCCGCCATCCTTGTCTGATATAACATATATCTTCCCATTTATTATATCTTTTGAGGCGGTATCCACAACCACATACTCTCCATCTTTTATAACGGGTTCCATTGAATCGCCTTTTACTTTTATAGCGTTTACGTATTTTGACGGTACTATATCGTTTATATATATGTAATCTTCTGCGTAAAATGGATTTCCGGCGCCGGCTTTTACATCTAATATTGGTATTGCAAAAAGTGTCTGAATATCTTTGTGCTCTTCTTGCTCTTCCAATAAATCTTTTGTGCTTATACCAAGAGCTTTTGATATTGCTTCTATAAGCTCTATACCAGGATTTAGTATTTTCCCAGACTCCAATTTATAAAGGTACTGTTCAAAAGATACTTCATCCTTTCCCATCATCTTAGCTAGTTCTCTTCTTGATATACCTTTAGATTCCCTTATATGCTTTAATTTTTGCCCTACATTCATATTACTATGTTAAGAAGCTTATCTTTTACAAATACAACTTTTCTTATTTCTTTACCATCAACATATTTTTTAATCTTTTCATCTAGCATGGCGATTTCTAAAGCCGTTTTTTCATCTGCCCCAGAAGGTATGCTTATAACACTCCTTACTTTTCCACTTATTTGCACTGGAATTTCTATACTATCTCTTATAAGTGCACTTTCGTCTAGCTCTGGCAACATTATCCTTTCGTTGTGCTCAATCATTTCTAAAAGCTCGCTTGCAAGATGTGGAGCCATCGGATATAGCAACTTTAAAAGTGTTAATACCCCTAATTTTAGCGTATATTTATCTTCTTCTGTTTTTGGTTTAAAATCACTCAAATAATTGAAAAGCTCCATCAAAGATGCTATCATCGTGTTAAATTGATACTTTTCTAAATCTTTTCGGTACCTTTGAATACATCTATTTATCTCATAATATAATTCTTTGGTTTTAGTTTGTTCTTTGTATTGAGCTTTTAATATCGATAAATTTGAAATCACAAAGTTGTAAAGTCTTCTCAAAAACCTGTGTATACCTTCTATAGAAGTTTCTATCCATTCAAAGTCTTGTTCTGGTGGGGCTGCAAAGAGTATATAGAGCCTTATGGTATCTGCACCATATTTTTCTATAGCTGTAGCTGGATCTACCGTATTAGCTTTTGATTTCGACATTTTGGCTGGTTCACCAAGCTTTGCTTCTATTTGACTTTCTAAATGTTCTTTACCTAGTTTTTCCAATAAAAATCTTACATTATCGCCAAAGCTTATTTTGTTCTCTTTAAGAAAATCTTTTATCTTCATAGCATCATATTATAAATTATTTAAGAAAATTTTCAAAGTCAAAAGATGGTTTACCAAGATAATACCCTTGTCCATAATCTATACCTATATTTTTTAATTCTATGAGAGTTTCCTCATCTTCTATAAATTCTGCTAGAGTTTTTGTATTGAGATGCTTTGCAGTTGTATTTATACCTTTTACTATAGCTTTATCTCTGTCGTTTTTTGTTAGGCTTTTAATAAAAGCCCCATCTATTTTTAATATTTCAGTTTTTATAAACTTAAGATACAAAAACGAAGAATAACCACTACCAAAATCATCTATAACAAAATGTATACCGTAATACTTTAGAAATTCCTCTATTTCTTCGAATTTTTCTAAACTAGAAAGAGATTCTCTTTCCGTTATCTCTATGTAGAGCCTATTTTGCATGCCGTATGTTTTTGCAATATTTACTATCTCTTGGAAAAATGCTTTATCCTTAAAGGCTTTTGCACTTATATTTACAAAAAGCGTAAAATCAACACCGTTTTTATTCTTTATACTTGAAATTCTTTCGCAGGCTTTTCTTATAGTGAGTAAATCTATTTTATTTATAAGCCCCAACTCCTCGGCCTCTTCTATAAACTGGTCTGGATATACAATGCTGTTGTTAAACCTTATTCTACAAAGAGACTCGAAACCAAACACATTGCCTGTTTGCAAATCAAAGATTGGTTGAAAAGCTGGTTCTATCAAGTTATCGTTTATAGCTTTATTTATAAGCTCATACTTCGATATGTATTGCTTGGTTTTATCTTTGTAAGAAGCTATAACTACGTTTGATTTACCAGTTCTTTTTGCTTGCCTTAGGGCTTCCTCCGCCAACAGTTTTACCTCTTCTTTAGAACAAGAAAAATCATCTTTTTCTTCAAAACACGTTGATATACCGACAGAAATACTTATATATATCTTTTGATTGTTTATTGTTATAGGTTGAGAGTTTAATTTTTCATTGAGACTTTCCATGATGACTTTTGCAGAGTGTACTTTTGTATCTTGAGCTATTATTCCAAATTCATCGCCACCTATCCTAGCTAATATATCTTGGTTTCTCGTGTTAGATTTTATTATATTTGCTAACTCTTTTATAACTATATCACCTATCTGATAACCATAGGCATCGTTTATATATTTAAAATTATCTATATCTATCAATATGTAGCTAAAAGAGTTTGGCATTCTTCTTGAGATTGATTTTTTTACTTCTTGTTCCAAAAACAAATCAAAGGTTTCTTTGTTATAAAATCCCGTCAATGGGTCTTTTGTAGCTACTTCTTCAAGATGTATGTGTAAAGAGTCTATATCTCTTAAGTATTTTCTTGTTACAAAAACACTAAACAAAGCTTGGTTTATAAATTTTAATATGTTTAACTCTGTTTCTGATATAAGGGCTTCATTTTTCCTAGCCAGAAGAAGCATGCAAGCTGTATCTTTATTATATATATAAGCGTTTATAGAGGTAGAATTTATAAATTTTAACCCTCTTTCTACGTAATATTTTGAGGCATAAGGATCATGTTCATAATCTATGTTTGCTGCATGCTCTTTTTCCATATAATGTTTTACAAATGGTGATAACCCCCCAAACATCTCCAAGTCAAAGGACGGCTTATCAAAATTTTCCAAAAATAAATCAGAGGCTGCAAGCATTTCAAGTTTATTATCTGTTTTATTGTAGATGATAAATTGTGACCCATCAGCATTTAATAGTTTATCTAAATCATTTAAAACATCAACCGTTAAATACTTTGGGTCTATGTTAGATGCTGTACCTTTATTGATATATGTTATTATATCGTATAACATACTAAGATATTCATTAATCTTCTCTTCTATTTCTACGCTATCCTTAAATATTTTAAGCAAATCTTTATTTATTATTTCAATATCTTTGACTATACTTTTTATCCTTTCATCATCAAAAAAATTTATTTCGTCTTTATATGCTACAAATACCCCAAACACTTGATTATTTTCTTTAAATAAAGGTATAGAAATCATAGATAAAAAATTTTTCTTTCTCAAAAGCTCGTAAACTGGCTCAAATCTGTTGTCTTTTAACATATCATTTGAATATTGAGGTTGCCCAGTTTTGATTGACATGCCAACCGGCGCATTACCATACGGTGAATCATCCCACCTTAATTTTACATATTTCAAATAATCTTCGTTTTCCTTAGATATTACAAGTGGAAACACCGTATAATCACTTTTCTTTAAGCCTATCCAGGTAAATACAAAATTATATTTTTTCTCGATGGCGTCTAAATGGAATTTTATATGTTTAAGAGCTTCTATCTTCATAGCAAACTAATTATAGACATATAACTATTATAAAATATTTTATAGTGTTCGCACAATTTATTTATTGATGTATTTTATGTTAAAACAATGGGGGATGCCCCCATTGCAAACGAATATAGAATTAAGGATTTTGATTTCCATAGTATTTGTAGAAGTGATACCACTGAGCTTTGTCCACAGGCCAACCCTTAAACCAATCTGATAAGTCAGGTATCACATCCACAATAGTGTACGTCACTGCCAACACTATAAACATAAGCCACATAATAATTACCATCAACGGTATCTTATTCCCTTGATATCCACCTACCTTATAATCTGGCTCTGCAGGTGTTAAATATCTTTTCTTAACATCAGCCATAATTACACCTCCGTATGCTCAATCCTATCGTATCTTTTGTCCATGTCTATCATATCAAACTTAGAGGCTTCTATGTTGTTAAACTCACCTCTTAAGAAAGCCCACATAAAGAAAGAAGCAAAAGTTAACATACCAAACAAATAGGTAGTAGTTATAACTATAAACACAGAGTGGGCGTCATCGCTGGCAGAAGTTCCTACTATGGCCCAACTTATGAGCCTATAGGAAAATGGAATGCCAGCCATAAGCACTACCGCAATAACCATTGTAATCAAAAATATCTTTCTACCCTTGCTCATTTTGAAGCTCCTGAAGATGCCGGCGTAGGAGATTTTGCATTAGAGCCATTGGAAGAAGTAGAATTAGAAGAGTTTGAAGAACTATTGCTTGCATTAGAAGAGTTTGAACTTGGAGTTGTAGTAGCCATAGCAGCCTGCATAGCTTGTGGGTTTTGTTGCTCTTCTTGCACTTCTTTACGCCACTCATCAAAAAATCTTGGTCTAAACCAACTACCTAACCATTCAAGATAGGTTATTACAGCCAAACCATATTTAGTAGGCTCTGGGTTTAGCGAAGCATAAGCATCGTTAGGGTTTACAGGTGTTAAAACAGGCTTTCCATCTTTCAAGTCCACAAACTTAGCAAACCTTGGCATTATAGAGCCAGGGACTGTATATTGTGGATTGACGAAGTGTGCCAAATGCCATTCTACGCCCTTCTTACCAGCTTCTCTTATAAGGTCTGGACCTTTTCTTTCGGTACCAAAGAGGTGAGGCAAAAATAGTGTATTGTCATATTCGCTAGGCACTGATACGTGACCATAGTAAGCCGGCTCGTTAGATACCGGTCTTACAAATTGAGAATGGCATTGCCAACATCCTTCTGCCATATATATCCATCTTCCGTCACTTATAGCCTGAGCTACTCCTTTTATGATTTGTTTTTGCACTGCTGGAGGAGCCGTATAGAAATATTGGTCTGGAACGTTGTAATATTTTTTCCACAAGTTAGGGTACATAGCTAAAAGCTGAATAATCTCTGGAAACTGTCTTTTATAAAAGCCTTCAGCTACCACTTGGTCTTTGGTTTTCATTTTACTGGTACCACCAAGCACAATTATAGGTAAAACACCTTGTATAAAGGTGCCAGTTACAAAAAACCCTATACCAGCTAAAAAGAATATAAAAGCCCACCTTTCGTGTATCGCTCTTCCACCGGATGCCATAGTTTATTTCCTCCTTTAAGCTGTTGCCACTTTTGTAGAGGCTTGATATGCCCTTCCTACAGACATTGTCTTTAATATGTTGTAGAAGTAAGCTATATAACCTATGAATATAAATATACCTGATGCTGTACGTACCCACCAGAAAGGCTTACCGAGATTAACAGAATCTATGAAAGGTACTTGAGCGATCCAAGCAAAACCTTCTGCTATGCCTGCTACTCCTAAATCTACAAACATTACCTCAATCCCTATCAACATAAACCAGAAAGCTGTTTCTGATAGGGGTCTTGAATATGTGTATTTTAAACCGTACATTCTTGGTACTATGTGTTCATACATTCCTAAAAGCCAGAAACCAAACGTACCAAACATTATAAGGTGCGCGTGACCTGTTACCCAGTCTGTAAAGTGTATAACCTTTTGAGTAGTTAATAGCACCTGTATAGAACATTGGAAACAAGTTATCCAATAGTTTATCATACCTACATAAAACCATCTTAAAGGCATATCTTCCTTCATGGCACCATAAGAACCTCTTAAGGTCATCATGAAGTTAACAAGCACCGTAGTAACCACTATTTCTATAGCTATTGTGGCAAATACAGCAGCATATTGAGCAAACATCGGTATCGGAGACCATAAATAGTGGTGAACACCTTGAGCAGGATAGAAGAAAGCCAATCCCCAAAAACCTAAAAGTCCTAAACCATGAGACCATATTGGTTTTTGAAGAACCCTAGGTACAAAATAGTACATCAAACCCCACCCCATAGGTGTAACATATAAACCGACGAGGTCATGTATAAAAGTACCGTTAAGAGCTGCTCCTGCTGCACCAGGATAGAAAAACACACTTGGATAATTACCCAGCACATACACCATTGGAGTCCATACAAGACCTGCTGTTATATACCATAAACCAGTATACAAAGGTTTTTCTTTTGAGGCTTTTATTATTGGCACTAAAAATTGAGGTATTACCACAAAGAGCCATAGTGTAATAGGTACATCCATTATAAATGGCGTTTCAGACCATTCCACAGATTGAGGGCCTATCCATCTTGTTAACTCTGGTCCTCCTAGCATTGTGCCACCAAAGAAAAGAAGAGATATTACAGTACCTATACCAGCTACTTGAAGAGCCGCCCAAAGAAGCCATCCATAAGCTCTGTTCCACACTGGATGTCCTGTCATACGTGGTACTGCCCAATATAAAGCGCCAGTTATGCAGTTAGCTAAAAATCCATATGCAGCGACATTTGTATGATTAAATCTTAACCTTACCGGTGACATATATGGGTCCACTATGTGAATATTTAGAAATGTCAAAGAATAAGTAAGCCCAAATATCATCACAAGCAACAAATCTATAAGACCCATTAACATATGAGCCTTCACCAAATCTGTATAAACAAGCTCTTGTTGCTGCTTCATTTTTATCCTCCTTACTTTTGGGTTTTACCCATTAAAAATAGTACGTAAGAAACAAGATTCCATCTATCGTTGCTAGACAACGATGAAAACGATGGCATACCACCTGTAGTACCAGCTAACACACCCATAGTTATGGTTTTATATATCTCATTCACATCATATACACCGGGTAATATACCAAGAGTTAGGTTTGCTGGTCTTTCAAGCGGTCTTTCTACACACTTATTACCATCCCATTTTTGACATTCTGCAGAAGGGTCATGTATAGAAAGAGCAGCTGGACCATCGCCTTGGCCATTTATACCATGACATGCTGCACAGTTTTGCTCAAACAATACTTTGCCTTTTGCTATAGAGTCTGGAGTGCCCAAAAACGGAGGAGGTTTTAGTGCTTCCCAATTCTCTGGAGGAGGTTGAGACTCTGCTTTTAGTTTACTCCAATCCGGACAAAATGTCTTGATGTACTCTATTACATCCATGAGTTCTTGGTCACTATAATGTGGAAACGCGGGCATAGCTGTTGAAGGAACACCATTTTTAAGAACTCTTAGAAGATCTGCATTCGTAGGAAGCGATGTACCTGGAGTGCTCTTGAATTTGTAAAGACATGTGGTGAAATCCCTTGGTTTGACGCGAAAGAACTGAGCGGCTGGACCATCACCCTTACCATTAAGCCCGTGGCAGCCACTACATCTTTGGTCATAAATTTGTTTTCCTATTCTTATCATCTCAGCCCTACTATTAATCGGATAGCTTTCTACCCTAGCCTGAGATGATTTAGGATTAATATACATTATAAAAGCTGCAAAACCCACAGATATAGCAGCTGCCGCTACTAACCCAAACCATTTGCCTGACTTTTTGTCAGGACTTTCACGATTCTTAGATCGCTCTTTGTCCATTCCTATCCTCCTTTAGGATAAAACCTATCTAAGAACCTATTGTAATATCACTATTATTTCATTTCAATGACTTAATATCATTATAATGTTGTAAGTAAACGATTACATAATAAATTTTCTTGCACAAACATAGCTATATATTGATTAACTTATAAATACTTCGTATTTTATCAACTATAGAAGGCGAGTTTATATTATTCAATACTTCTACTGGAATTCGTTTTTTAACATTATTCAAAGCAACTTCTAAATATCCGATTTTTTTATAAGCTTTCATGGGAAGTTTAATATGTTTACAAACAGATATTGAAAACCTAATTTTAAGACCAGGATATCCTGTCATGACTAAGGTTTTTGTAGCGATCAATTTTACTTGCTTATCACCTATTCTTAGAAAACCTATTTTTTCACCCTTTTTAACAACGTCTTCTTTAAAAAGTTCACCAAAAAGTTGCTTTACTATGTATTTAGCATCCTTTAATGCATCCATAAGAGGGCTTCTACCATTTACCCCAAGCAAAACCCCAAGTATATGGATGTTATGTTTTACTGCGTAAAAGATGAAATTGCCTAAAGCCCTAGAAGATGTGCCAGTTTTTATACCCTGTATTCCATCTGCACCTAAATCATAATTTACATTGTAAACAACTCCCTCTTTTGGAATAAATGTCTGAGGCATAGCTACAATATGCCTGAAGGTTTTTATTTTCATCACTTTCTTGGCCAATATAAATTGATCCAAAGCGTTGCTTATGTTTCCAGGTTTTGCCCCAGCTGGGCCCACGTAATGGGTGCTTTTCAGATTTAGAGAATAAGCTGTTTCATTCATTTCCTTAACAAAAGTTTTTACATTACCGCTATCCCACTTCGCTATTATATAAGAAAAATTATTTGCAGAAGGAATCAACATCCCCTCCAAAAGCTTTCTCTCGCTTAAACTTTCACCATTAAATACCTTCGCTACAGACTGTCCTTCATTTTTAAATCTTTTATACTCTAATACATCATCACGTGTAATTTTTACTTTTGGACCATTTTCTCCTTCTTTTAACGGATGAGCTTTTAATACAACATAAGCAGTCATTATTTTTGTTAAACTAGCTAAAGGCCATTCTTTGTTAGCATGATGTTTTATTAATATTCCATCGTTAACTGTACCTATAGCGTATATTTTATCGTTTTTAGGAATCTCTAGATTTAATTTACCAGGTATACTTATATTTTTTATTGTTAACACAATTTTAGGCTTATCGCTTGGTTTTAAAAGCCAGAAAACAACCAAAAACAATATTACCAACACTCCTATCAACGCCAATCTTCTTTTAAATTTTTTCCACTTTATACTATTATCTATACTCTTCATAATGGCGATTCCAAGCTTTTATTGATATCGTAACGATATCTATTTCCAAAAAAGTAATATACTATAGCATCGTACATTGCCTTCGCAAATTTCCATTGATACCGTGAATTTGTCAGCCTTCTTACATCTTCTTTATTTGTTAAGAATCCAGTTTCCACAAGCACAGAAGGTATACCAGGTGTTCTTAATACCACAAAATTTCTTCTATGAATATTATGTAATGTTACATGTCTATCTAGCTCTTTATTTAAGAAAAATGCTAAATCTTTTGCAAATATATAACTTTGATTCTTTGTTATATTTAAAGCCATCTTAGCCAGTACCTTTCTAGCAGATAAGCTATTTACATCCAATGCGCTTCCAAATACTGTTCTATCAAAACTTACGTTTTTAACAAGTTCGTTGTATTTTCTATTTATACCGGCTGAAGACAAATAATATATATTTGTTCCATGCGGCCATTCTATATGATCTGGAGCTATGTTGCAATGTATACTTATAAATAAATTCGCTCTATTTTTTATAGCAATCATCGCTCTTTCTTGAAGAGGTACGAATACATCTTTATCCCTTGTCATAATAACTTTGAATCTAGGATCATGTCTTAAAAAATAATCAAGCTTTTTACCTATAGCCAAAACTACATTTTTTTCTTCCACACCGTAAAGCCCTATGCCACCAGGGTCTTTTCCACCGTGCCCTGGGTCTATAACTACTACCTTTTTACCAAATGGTCTACTATATAGAAATGCAGGAATATAAGAAACTTTTACTTGGCTTTTGACATGCATCTTAAAATGCTGTTTAACTTTTGGTTTATATATATCTATTACAAGCCTCTCTGGATTATATAGTTTAAAATAATATACTTTAGAAGGTATAAACGGCAGCCTATAAAAAACTTTTAGTTTTGAGATTTTAATTATAAGAAGTTTTCCCAGATTTTTTACATTAAACCTGTGTATATTTCTTACGTCAAATACATATCTTATTTTATTTGGATAATAGCCTTTTCTTATGTCTAGAATCGATGCCCTCGATATGCCAACAGCTAAAAGCAAAACTACAAAAAGCACTCTTCTCATCTTATAGATTTTAAAATATAAGTATAAATTTAAGATAAAGGTTTTATGTAAAAGCTATGATTTTGCAAATTGCAAACTATTTTATACGTCTCCGGGCGGAGTCGAACCGCCGGCCTCGAGATTAGGAATCTCGCGCTCTATCCTACTGAGCTACGGAGACTAAAAATCAAATATTAAAACTGTTAAACAGCTAAATAAACCGTAAAAAGCAAATATATAACCTCAAATTAAATAAAGTTTTATTATATCACATTTTCATTGGATAAGGTATAAACTTCTTTAACCATCTATCATGATAATTATATTTTAAAATCAACTCTAATTTCACTTGACTTTCTAAAAATTATATGTTAAAATCATAACAAAAGGAGGATAGAGAATGGTGAAAAAGCTCCTACTTGGCTTAGCTGTATTTTCCGGCGCTGTTTATGCGCAAGACTTATCCCAAGTGTTTTTGTTAAAACCCCTAAAAGTGTTTGGTCATCCCAAAGGTTTTGAGGCTTTTAAAAGCAAAGAAATCCTTGAAAGGAATGATGCCGTAGATTTAGCGCAAAGTTTAAACAATCAACTTGGTATTTTTAACTATTCAAAAGGTGTGATAGCAAACGACATAGTGTTAAATGGGTTAAACAGGGACAATATAAACGTGCTTATAGACGGAGCGAGGATATACGGAGCTTGTCCTGCGAGGATGGATGTGCCAGCTTTTCACATACCTCTTAACTTTATCCAAGGGGTTAAAATCGTGTATGGACCTTACAACGTGTCCCATCAAGGGTCTATGGGTGGGCTCGTGGATGTGAAAACCATATATCCAAAGCTCGGCATTCACGGCAATGTTTCTTTTAATGCAAATTCTTACGGATTTTTAAATCCAAACGCGGAGTTTTCTTTCAACAATGGAAAGTTTTACTTTGTGGGCGGATACTCCTTTAAAACCGCAGAACCCTACAAAGACGCCCACGGAGTCAAGATAACAGATTATCTGAAAAACGAGTATAAATCTACACCTACTCACGATTTCAACATAAACTCTTACTTTGCAAAGTTTGGCTTTACCCCTACCACCGATACAGATATAGGCATATCTTACATAAAACAATCCGCCAACAACGTGCTGTATCCATTCCTTAGTATGGACGCTATATACGATAGGTCAAATATTGTTAATTTTCACATAGATAAGGATGATATTTCACAAGATATTAAAAACCTAAAACTTAGAGCCTATTATGCTGATGTGTATCATCTTATGACAAACCAGTTTAGGCAATCCCCTATGTACATGGCTACTTATGCCAGAACCAAAACTTATGGAAGCTCTCTGTCCTCAGATATATTTGGCACCACCTTTGGTATAGATGTTTATAGAAGGGATTGGTATGCGGTAAATCAAACCCCTATGCGTATGACCCCACCTTATATTATCCCAGATGTTTTTATCACAAACATAGGAGCTTATACCAAAAGAGATTTTCATATTACTAAAAGCCTAAAACTAAAAGCAGGATTAAGACTTGACAACACCAAATCCTCCCCAGATAACTCTTTGATAGCTAAAAATTTTATGGCTTATCCAAACGCATTCATCAAACTTTACGGAGTAAACCCCTCTGACAAAACCGACACATATCTAAGCGGATATGTAAAGCTTGAAGAAGACCTAAATCAAAACAACACCGCCTACATAGGTTTTGGTCATGTAGTAAGAGTACCAGACCCAGAAGAAAGGTATATATATCTATTCAACATGGGTTCTATGGGTAAGCCAAACTCCCTTTGGATAGGAAACCCAGACTTAAAACCCGCTCAAAACAACGAGTTTGATATAGGTTTAAATTCAAGCTACGATAAGTTTAGGTTTAGTCTCGATGCTTTTTATAGGTATATAACAGATTATATCACCATAACCCAGTTTAACGCCAAAGTTATGAACAAGCCCTATGTGATAAACGAGTATTGGAACACCACCGCTTTTATGAACGGCGTAAACATAGGAGCCACTTACTTTATAACAGACACTCTAAGTGTTAATTCAAAAACATCCTATGTGCGGGGCTATCAAATCACAAATGCCTCAAAACATATCACCAGTCCAAACCTACCAGACATCCCGCCTTTAAGAGAAGTGCTTTCTTTAAGATACGACAACCACGTATATTTTGGAGAAATCCAAACCATCCTCGCATCCACCCAAAACAACGTAAACTCTGACTTAAAAGAGCAAAAAGTACCAGGATATGCTCTTGTTAACCTAAAAGCCGGTTTTAACTACAAAAACTTTACATTCACAGCGGGGGGTGACAACGCTCTAAACCAAGAGTATTACTCTTACAACGATTACTACTCAAATCCATTTAACCAAGGTATAAAACTTCCAGAACCCGGCAGGACATTTTATACAAACATCTCTTATAGTTTTTAAGCTTTTGTCCATTCCTATTCTCTTAAGGGAGGCTTTGTCCTCCTTTTTTATATTTTAAATCATTTTTAATAATAAATTTAAATTTATATTTTTTCTTATGAAAAAAGCGTTTGCGATTGGTAAACTTAGAGAGTTAGGATACAAAATTACACCTCAAAGGGAATATGTGCTTGACTTATTTTTAGGATCCAAGGATCATCCTAGCGCTGAATCCCTGTATGGTATGGTAAAAGAAAGATTTCCTTATATATCTTTGTCTACAGTTTACAACACATTAAATACACTTGTGGATATAGGCCTTGCAAAAACTATTTATTTAGAAGATAAGACATATTTCGACCCAAACATAGAACCGCACTCTCACTTCATATGTGAACATTGTGGAAATATTTACGATTTGGAACCTATATATATAGACTTAAGTAATATAAAAAATGAACATATGGCTTACAGTACCACATTTGAAGTGTTTATTTATGGTATTTGTAAAGAATGTATTAAAACCAATGAAAATTAAGCCTATTTAAATTTAGATTTAGATATTATTTATATCATAAGATATTTTGAAAATATTTTTATATTTAGCATATGCTAAGTGTTGGCAATTTTTTGGATAGGCTTATAAATCCAATAGATAACTCGGCAAATCTCAAAGCCACAGAAAGTACCAATACATCAAACGAAGACTTTAAAGATATCCTATACTCCCTTCAGCCACAAAAACAAACTAAAGATAAAATCTTAACAGACATAAGCAAAATACTTCAAGATATTCTAGGCTTTTTTCAAAACATATCAAATATATCTTTCAAAAGCAAAAGCCAAAACCTAGACGAGAAGATAGATTTATCAAAGTTAAATGATAAAGCTAAAACATCAATAATCAATATATTAAAAGATATAGAAAACTTGTCAAAAGACATAAATCCAAACTTTGACAGCAAAAGTATAGAAAGCATCATAAAAGATATAAAAACCCCAAAACCAAACGAAAGCATCTTCATTTCTATATCAATACAAGAAGAAATATCAATAGGCAAAGATTCAAAGTTTTTAGATACCGTGTTATCAAACCTAGACCAGCATATCTTTTCTAAAAAAGACATATCAGCGTATATAGCCTCTTTTTCCTTCGAGATAATATCACAAACGAGCAATACTTCTAAGCCACTTTTTTCTTTAAAAGCTCAAAAACTACCAAACAACACGTTAAAAGATACTCATCCATCAAAAATCTCAATAAACATAGATATCCCAAAAGAGCCTAAACCACTAAGCGAAATTTCCAAACAAAACATAGACTCATCCAACAAAGTAATCGACGATACTATCAGAAAAGCCACCACCTCAATAAATTTAACAAACAATACAGATGCTAAAACTACATCTTATAAAGATGCTGAGTCTATGCCTATAAATACATACATTCATCAAGATACTTTAGATAATATATCTGAGCATTATATACTTGCTAAAGTACAACAAACACCTACCGAAGATACCTCAAATAAAGACAATGAAACTAGCCATAAAATAACCTATTCATCAAAAGATATAGAGCTTAGCATAGAACTTCCCAACCAAAAAGAGAAACAAAAAGACATAAGCAAACATTCTAAAGAAATCACAATAACAACAAAACATATTAACATGCCCGATAAAGAAAATGAATACAATATAATATCAAATTCCACAAAAGGTAGCACATCGAAGGCTAACTCAGACCAAAATCAAGACCCAAAAGTTACACAAGATTTAAGTCTTGATAACACAGAATCTACAAAAGATGTAAACAAATCCAACAACCAAGAAGATATCCAAAAAAATACCAATTTTGCAAAGGACTCAACGCTAGAGACTTATCAAAACATATTAAAATCAAATGAAATAAACCAAGATATCAAATCTTTTAAAACAAAAGACAGCAACACCCAAAATAAAATCATAGATAATAAGACAGCTTATAAGGATATGAGTAAAACCAAAGAAAATACAAGCACTAACAACATTCAAAACAACCAGAAACCAAACAAAGAGTTATATAAGCAAGCTAACATAAGCGAGGACACTTTAATCTCAAAAAATCCACTTAAATCCGATAATTCAAACAATATATTAGAAACTCCAAAACCACAAGATACAGCAAGAGAAAACCCAATTAGATACACCGGCAAAACCAAAGAAAATACAAGCACCATGACAAAAAACATCACGAAAGATACAAATTTAGATACAGCAACGCAATATAAAGAAAACAATATAAAAAATCAAGAACAAGATATAAAACAATACATTGAAAAAAATATAAACGCCATAAACTTAGAAAATAAGGATACAATACCAAAGACAAACTTAAATAATATACATGACTTTGCAAACCCTATAAAAGATATGATAAAAGATGTCGCTAGCTTACAGGCTTTTAACACAAATACAAGCGATAAACAAAAAGACAACAAGGACAATAATCAAGGGTTTAACATGAACTATCAGCAAAATATACAAAACACCCATCAAAATAACACCGATATCATCAATACGGACAAAGTGTTTAAAGAGATAGAAAAAACAGTATTAAAAGAAGTTAAAAACCCTGTTTTGATGAAAAACGTATATATAAATTTAGACGACGGGACTGCGCTTCAAATAAAATTTAATACTAACAACCTTTCTATAGCAATAAATACAAATACAGAGCTAGTTTACAAAGATTATCAAATAAAAGATCTTGTGAAGAATTTACAAAGCTTAGGCTTTAGTATAGAAAACATTACAATCAATGGAGCTACTATAGAATCTCAGATGGGATTTTCGGAAAACAAAGACCAAAAGAAAGATGAGAAAGAACAAAAAGAAAACTATCAGACAGACCAAAGTTTTGAACTTGTAAATGCAGTTTGAGTTAAAAGAATGCATAGTCTTAGAAAGATTAAATAGATTTGTAGCAAAAGTCCTAATAGACAATAAAGAAACCCTTGTACATATAAGAAACACTGGAAGATTACCAGAGCTTCTACAAAGAGGAGTGAAGGGTCTTCTGGAGAAAAAAGAAGGCGGTAAATATCAATGGCATTTAAAAGCCGTAAACAAAAATGGATACTGGGTTTATATAGATTCTCTTTTAGCTCCCAAATTGTTTTTGGATTTTGCTAAAAAAGAAGGGTTATTCGATATTAAAAGCTTAAAACTAGAGCCAAAATATGGTAACTCTCATAAATTTGACATATTGATAAACAATAAAATTGTGATAGAAACAAAATCTGTCAACTTAGTAAGAGAAGATATAGCTATGTTTCCGGACGCTCCTTCAGAAAGAGGAACTAAGCATGTAGAGCTTTTAAAAAATATTTATAAAACAAAAGAGTATAAGCCTATGATAGTGTTTGTGGTACAAAGACCAGATGCAAAGGTTTTTAAACCAAACGAAGAAACAGACCCAGCCTTCTCGAAAGCTCTAAAAGAGGCAAAAGATATAGGTATAGATATACTTTGTGTTGATTGTTATACGTCAGAAAATGAGATTTTTATAAAAGGTGAAATACCAAAGGCTTTTTGATTTATAATATTTGTATGCTTGCTGATAGAGTTAAAACACTTAAACCTTCTCCAACGTTGGCAGTTAGTGCAAAAGCCAACGAGCTTAAAGCAAAGGGTATAGATATTATAAGTTTTGGTGCTGGAGAACCAGATATAGATACGCCAGCGTTTGTAAAAGAAGCTTGTATAAAAGCTTTGGAAGATGGTAAAACAAAATATACACCGTCTTCTGGTATTCCGCTTTTAAGAGAGGCCATAGCCAATAAGCTTAAGAAAGAAAACAACATAGAATATAGCCCTTCTGAAATAGTGGTATCCACCGGTGCTAAGATGCTACTTTTCCTTATTTTTATGACAATATTAAATGAAGGAGACGAAGTAATTGTACCATCTCCTTATTGGGTAAGCTACCCTGAACAGATAAGGCTTTTTGGTGGTATTCCTGTATTTGCGGAATTAACTAAAGAAAACAATTTTGAACTTACTTTAGATATACTAAAAAAATACGTAAGCCCAAAAACAAAAGCTATTATTGTAAACTCTCCTTCAAACCCAACTGGTGCTGTCATATCAAAAGAAAACCTTGAAAAAATCGTTGAATTTTGTATAGAAAAGAATATATTTATAATATCTGATGAGTGTTATGAGCACTTTATCTACGATGGTGCTTTTATGGTAAGCCCAGCATCTTTTAGCAAAGAGGCAAGAGAAATTACCTTTACTGTAAACGCTTTTTCGAAAACATTTTCTATGACAGGATGGAGAGTAGGTTATGTGGCATGCCCTATAGAGTATGCAAAAATCATAGCAGATTTAAATAGCCAAAGCGTATCAAACGTCACAAGCTTTGCTCAATGGGGAGCTTTAGAGGCTTTACAAAACGAAAAATCAAGAGATTTCATAGAGAATATGAAAAATACTTTTGCAAAAAGAAGAAAACATCTTATTGATATCCTTGACAAATATCAAATACCTTACTCAAAGCCAAAGGGCGCTTTTTACATGTTTATAGATTTAACGAAGTATAAAAATTATTTTAAAGACGATATAGAGATGAGTTCTTTTATACTAGAAAAAGGAAGGGTAGCGCTTGTGCCAGGTTCTTCTTTTGGTAAAGATTTTTGGGCAAGACTCTCTTACTGCGTATCAGAAAACACGTTAACAGAAGGTGTAAAAAGAATCCACGAGGCGCTTAGCAATTTATGAAAAAGCTTATTTTGACTATTGGTCTTATATTTGGTGTTGGGCTTTTGGCAACATCTTGTTCTAATAAAAGCAGTGTAAACGATTATTTGAAAGAAAGCTCTTCTAAAAATATACCTATAGTAAATTTAGAGCCTACAAAAGACTACGAAATGCTTATAATAGAAAGTAGCGACTGTCCTTACTGCCATAAACTTCAGCACGATATAACCACAAACAAAGATCTTATTGAAGCTCTTAAGAATGTTGAAGTAGCCCCAGTGTTAGCGGATGATACTTCAAAACTCTACAAGATAATTATAAACAATCACAAACTCATAGGAACTGGACAAGATTTAGCAGCAGACCTTGGAGTAAACGCCTACCCCAACATATTTTTCCTAAACAAAGATGGTAAAGTCATTTTAAACGTACCAGGCTATGTAAAACCAAAGACTATGGTTTGTGTTGTAAACTTCATTACCACCAAAAGCTATAAAAAAGAAGATATAAACTCATACATAAAAGCCAACAACTGCTTATCTTAAGATATATGAAATTTGATGTAGTGATAGTAGGAGCAGGACATGCTGGCATAGAAGCCGCAATCGGTGCTTCTAAGCTTTGTAATAGTGTTGGGCTTTTTACCATAAACGTAGATAACATAGGGCAAATGTCTTGCAATCCAGCTATCGGTGGTATAGCAAAAAGTATTGTAGTAAGAGAAATAGACATACTTGGCGGAGAAATGGCAAAAGCCATAGACGCTACAGGTATTCAGTTTAAAATGCTAAATAAGAGAAAGGGAGAAGCCGTATGGGCACCAAGAGCCCAAGCAGACAAGCTAAAGTACAAAGAATACATGAAAAAAGCTTTAATGAATATACCGAATATATACCTTATACAAGATGAGGTAGTAGATATATTGTTAAAAAACCAAGAAGTAATGGGTATAAAAACAAAGCTTGGTATAGAGTACGAGTGCAAAGCTGTTGTAGTTACTACCGGCACATTTTTAAATGGGAAGATTTTTATAGGAGATAAAGTATTTTCTGGGGGTAGAGCTTGGGAACCACCTTCCACTAACTTAGATGAGTTTTACAAAAGACACGGTTTTACAATGAAAAGGTTTAAAACTGGAACACCTGCAAGACTAGACAAAAGGACAATAAACTTTGATAGGCTTGAAAAAGCACCAGGTGATGAACCAGCGCCAAAATTTTCATTGTTCTCAGAACCAAGAGGAAGCTACTGGTTCAATCCTGGCAAAAAGCAAATTGATTGTTATATTACATACACAAATCCAAAAACTCACGAAATAATAAGAAAAAATTTGCATAGAACAGCCCTTTACGGCGGACTTATAAAAGGCGTTGGTCCAAGATACTGCCCGTCTATAGAAGACAAAGTTGTAAAATTTGAAACTAAAGATCAACATCAAATATTTTTAGAACCAGAGGGAGAAGACACGATAGAGATATATCCCAACGGTCTTTCCACATCGCTACCAGAAGATATACAGCAAGAAATGTATAGAACTATAAGAGGGCTTGAAAACGTAGTGCTTATAAGACCAGCTTATGCTATTGAGTACGATATAGTAGACCCGCTGGAGCTATACCCAACGCTTGAAACCAAAAAGATAAAAGGATTGTTTCATGCAGGTAACTTCAACGGCACTACAGGTTATGAAGAAGCAGCGGGTCAAGGAATATTGGCTGGGATAAACGCAGGTCTTAGGGCAAAGGGTAAAGAACCCATAATATTACCAAGGTCCTTAAGCTACATAGGTCTAATGGCAGAAGACCTTACCACAAAAGAGATAATAGAACCTTACAGGTTGTTTACTTCAAGGTCAGAGTATAGACTTTCCGTAAGACAAGACAACGCTCCTGAAAGACTTCTTGAGTTTTCTCACAATCTTGGGCTTTTAGGCAAAGAAGATTACGACTTAGCAAAAGAACTTTTAAATGGTATAAAGTATTATGTAGATTATTATAAAAGCCAGAAAACTATTGTAAATATAGGAGAAAATCCAAAACCTTACACATTGGCTCAAATAATAGCAGTAGAGGGTATAGAAAAAATAAAAGAATTTGGCTTTGATACCCCTCAAAATCCTTATATAAAAGATGAAACGGAAATAATATTAAAATACGAATACTATATAGAAAAAGAGAAAAAGTTAAACGAGAAGCTAAGGATGTTTGAACACATAAAATTGCCACCAGATATGGACTATGAAAACGTGAAAGGTCTTACAAAAGAAGCCATAGAGAAGCTAAAAAGGCTAAAACCAGCCACCATAGCCCAAGCCAAGAACATAGATGGTATAACACCAGCTTCCATAAGCGCAATACTAATACACATGGGTATTTTAGGCTAACAAATAGCATACAAAAAACATAAAATTAGTTTATAATACATAAGATGAAGAGCAAAGGCTTTAATATATCATTAATAGTACAAAGCTTCATAAATCTAGAAAAGGTTTATAAAGATCTCCTTAAAAATCTCAAACTTCCAAAAGAAGCTTTTGCAGTAAATAAGCTTGTTGTAGATAAAGTAAGAACAGATTTCAATATAGCTTTTGAATCGGCCATGAGACCTTGTAGACATATATCTCAAGTGTTAAGTATAAAAACCACAAAGCACTGTCTTTACGAACTATCAGAAGCTCTTGGATTTCCTTTTGCAAAAGATATGAAGGATTTATCGGAGTTTTATGTAAATTACAGAGACTTAAAAAAAGATATAGACCCAAATTATCTATACGATTTTCTAAATTCTCATGTAAAACTTTTTAGAGACTATGCAGAACATATAATAAACTACATAAAAACTACCACGAAAAATTATCTATTAATAGACTATGATTTTCTAAATGAAAAAGCAAAACATGTAAAAGACGCCGTTGAAAAGTTAAAATTTGTGTTATCTAAAGATAAAGAAGAGTTTTTATCAAAACCTATGTATTTTGATAGAGCAAAATATTTTTATCAAGTGGCATACGATGCTCTGTTTGATATATGTAGACATTTGGCTCCTAAGTTCAAATTTAAAAATCCATCAGACGATTGCTTAGTGGTGATGGCTCAAGCCAATCTAATAGAAAACCCAAATGTGGCTTATGATATGATGAGACTGAAAAACAAGCTTATAACCACTTGGGACGTTAACCACGGGGAATTTTATGAGACTCTAAAAGAGCTTTTGCCGTATTTTGAGGCTTATATCAAAGAGCTATCATCTTCTTTGAAAGAACTTGTGAAAAATGCCTAAGCTAACATTGGCAATAGACAACAAAAACTATTTAGATACGCTAAAAGAATTAAAAGGTTTTCCTATTGTCGTAAAAATTGGTCCTATAGTGTTTTTAGAAGAAGGGTTTTCATTGTTAAAAGCTCTAAAACAAGATGGCTTTGAAGTATTTTTAGATTTAAAATTTCACGATATACCAAACACTGTATTAAAAACCGTAGAAGTTTGTGCAAAACACGATGTGGATTATTTGACTATACATCTGTTGGGTGGAGAAAACATGCTTAGCTCGCTAAAAGATATAAAGGGAAATACAAACATAATAGGAGTTACAATACTAACCTCTCACGACGAAAGCTATATGAAGTTTTTACATTCAAACTATTCTTTAGAAGATATGGTACTTCATCTTGCTAGCGTAGCTTACAAATACAATTTAGATGGGGTAGTTTGTTCTAGTTTTGAAGCTTTTAGTATAAAAAGCAAGTTTCCTAACTTAAAAACCGTAATACCAGGGATAAGACTAAACAAAGACGAAAAAGACGACCAAAAAAGAGTAGCCACGATAGAAGAAGTCTTAGAAGTAGCAGATTTAATAGTTATGGGAAGAGCTATATTTAAAAGCGAAGATCCTAAGCAAACTACTTTAGATATACTTAGCAAAATAGGAGGTTTTTATGGAAACTGTTAGCATATTTATAGACGGAAAAGAATATAAGGCTCCAAAAGGAGAAAACCTTCTCAAATTTATGTTATCAAATAGTATAGAAATTCCTTATTTTTGTTATCTTGATAGATTACCACCTCTTGGGTCTTGTAGGCTTTGCATAGTGCTTGTAGAAAATCAAAATAGAGTAATACCATCTTGCACCTTGCAAATACAAGAAGGTCTTAGGGTTAGCACCCAAGCAAAAGCTGTGAAAGAAAATCAGGCGTATTTATTGCAAGCTTATATGACAAGACATCCTCTTGACTGTCCGATATGCGACAAAGCCGGTGAATGCGAGCTGCAAAATTACGGAGCTATATATGGTCCTCAAACTCAAATAGTACCAGTATCTGCTTTAGAAAAGCATAGAGAAGAACACGATTGGCAAAGTGACTATTTAGAATATTATTCAAATAGATGCGTGGTCTGTTATAGATGCACAAGAGTATGCGATTATATAAACAAAGCAAAAGCTTTATATGTAGAAGAAAGAGGTTTTGATTCAAATATAGTACCTACCGTAAGACCAATTGATACATCTTCTTGTGATATGTGTGGTATGTGTGTAGACGTATGCCCAGTGGGTGCCATCATATCTAAACCTTTCAAGTTTTGGACTAGAAGTTGGCTTTTACAAAACCAAGAAACCGTTTGTTTAAATTGTCCAACCGGATGTACAATAGAGCTTGAATTTGGCGTAGGAGATTGGAAGTCAAAAGCCCAGGTATATAGAACAAAGCCCGGCAAAGATTTAGACAGCTGTGCAAAAATATTTTTTGGATACGACATGCTAAACTACAACAGGATTAAAAATCCTATTTCAAATGAGCACAGATTCCCATTTTCAGAACCCATTGAAATAATAAACAAAAGCCTAAAAGAAAAACCAACAGCAATAATTATATCTCCTTTTATGACAAACGAAGAAATATCCATTGCCCTAGACATAGCTAAGAAATCTAGCTCTTATGTAAGTTCTGTTATTACCATTGACCTAATGCCTTTTTTAAAAGCTTACAAAAAACCGATAGCACATCTTGATGATATAATTTCTAAAAGCAAGTTTGTATTCATAGGAGATGATATAAGCTCGGTAGCTCCTGTGGTAAGCTATAGAATAAACGGCAAAGTTTACAAAACATCAAACAAGAAATCTAGAGATGATAAGTTTAAACCAACTTATATTAGTTTAGAAGACATAAAGAAAGTAGTAGATAAAGATACCGCTATATTGGTGGATATCTATAGCTTTAGATATGAAGATGCCAAAAACCTTGGAGAAATGCTTTCTAATATAGATGCCCCTGTGATGCCTATACCGCCCCAGACAAACGCCATTGGGCTTTACGAAGCTTTAAAAGAAATACCCATAACAGATATAGGGCTTATACTAGACATGATAGAAAAAGGTGAGATAAAATCAGTAGTTTTATTTGGAGAAGATTTATTTGATTACTTTAGTAAAGACTTTGTTTTTGAAGCTTTTAAAAGCGTAAAACTAACTCTTGTAACACCTTTCAAAAGTGAATTTTCTATGTTGGCAGATGCATGCATACCTATGAAACTAACTGGGGAGAAGAATGGCACCATACATACTTTAAGAGGAGTACAAAAAGTTGCAAAAGTATTGCCTTTTGAAATAAACGACGATATATTGCTTGAGCTTCCAAAACTTGCAGGCATTGGAAACTCTTTCTCTTATAAAGAAGGTATAGTTAAAACGGATTATAAAAAAGATATATCTGTTTACAACAGCTCTTGGATAATGGAATATAGCTCACTGCTTCAAAACCTTGATAAGAAAAACAAAGAGGCGGCGATAGAAATAAATGTCTGAAGTGGTTTTTTATTTAAAAGATAAGCTAAAAGGTAAGCTTGTTCAAACGCATAGTTCTTTCGTAATACTTACTGATGAGTTTGTTTATAAAATAAAGAAACCTGTGAATTTTGGTTTTTTAGATTATTCAACGTTAGAAAGAAGAAAGCTTTATAATTACAAAGAGCTTGAGATAAACAAAAGGCTTTGCGCTGATATTTATATAGAAGTGCTTCCAATATCAAAAGTAGACGATGGTTACGAGTTTTCAAGCAAAAATATAGCAGAATACGCTTTGAAAATGAAAAGGGTAAAAGATGAGTTTTTTATGATAAATAGGTTAAATGTTTTAACAGATAAGGATATTGAAAATGTAGCAGAAGTAGTAGCAAATTTTCACATAAAAACTACCAAAGTCTATGATGTTGACTTATATGAGCAGATGAAATTTAACACCGACGAGAACTTTGAACAAACAAAAGAGTTTATAGGAAAGACCATATCGCAAGAAGACTATAGCTTTATAAAGGATAAAGTAAACAATTTTTATAAAAACCACAAAGAAATCTTTGTAAGAAGGCAAAAAGAAGGATACGTAGTGGATGGGCATGGAGATATAAGACTAGAACACGTCGTTATGAAAGAAAACATATGTATAATGGACGCCATAGAATTTAACGATAGATTTAGGATTCAGGATGAGATAAATGACATGTGTTTTTTATCTATGGAGTTAGACTTTAAAGGATACAGGCATTTTTCAAAAGTATATGAAGAAACTTATAAAAATATCACCAAAGATAAAGACTTTAATATATTGCTGGATTTTTACAAATGTTATAGAGCTTATGTAAGAGGCAAAGTGACGTCGTTTTTGCTAAATGACCCACACATAGAAAATAAAGAAGGCATTTCAAATGAAGCAAGAAAACTTTTCAAACTATCAAAAGAGTATGCAGATTCAATTGTCTAACATAAGATACTGGCTTTTGTGGTCTTTGGCTTTTACATTTTTTCTATCAATTACAATTTTTGAAGCTTTTGTTGTAATATATCTCTTGGTACTTTTATACGATGAAATTAAAAACAAGAATCTAAAGGGCATTCTGACAGCACCTATATTTACATACATAATTCCGGGTCTTATTTCCAGTATATTATTTAATATATCAAAAATAAATCATGCCATTGAAGAGCTTGTTTTTATGCTTTTGTACTTAGAGAAAAACTATCTAAATATAGACTACATAGCCTTTGCAAAAAAATTAAACTTATATCTATCATTCTTGGGATTACCGCTTTCTTTGATAGCTTTTTATAATTTTAAAACCAAAGGTTACGAGATGATATTGTTTGGAGGAGCTTTTGATTCTGGGTTTATATTTTCTATGATAGCTTTTTCTTGTTTAGGGGTTTTTCTATACAAAAAAGATTCAAAAAGATTCTTATTTTTAGGGCTATTTTTTTTATATGCTTTTATGGTGGTCTTAAGCACAAAAAGGTCTGATTTACTGGGATTTTTGGCGGGATTAAGCGTTTTTATAAGTGCTTCTTTGGGAAGCTACTCCAAAAAGATTATTCTTTCTATAGCAGCGGTGTCTATTCTTATAGTGTCTGTGGGCGGGTTTTACGTTTTTAGAAAAGATCCTAGATTTGACGTAATTGTTAAAATCATAAAACATGAAAAAATCACTCAAAAAGAGTTAAACACTGTTTCAAGCCTCAGGTATAAAATAATGATACACGCTTTTAGAATTATAGAAAACGACATAAAGGATAAAAATATCCCTGCAATTCTTATAGGGCACGGGGTTAGAAGCGGTTTAAAGCTAGACCCGTCTCTTGGACTTGAAAAGTTTGAATCTTTTGAAGCGATATCTGAGTATATAGAAAAAGGGCTTATCGGTCTTGTAGGGCTTGTTTGGTTTTATTGGAGAGTTTTGAAGTTTAGTTTTAGCTTAAAAGCTCTAAAACCAGAAGATTTTTTATTTGTAAGTTTTGTCTCTACTATGGTTTATCAGCTTTTTGGTTCTCTTTTTACATTTTTCTGGAGTCTTTATCTTCCTTTAATTTTATTGCTTTTTGGTATAGCGGAAAACTATTATGAAAAACGCTAACATACATGTAGGTATAAGTGGTTATTATTACAAAGATGCCATAGGTAGATTCTACCCAAACGGTATAAGACCATCAGAGTTTATACTCTATTACAAAAAATTTTTTGACAGCGTAGAGCTAAACTTCACCTTCTATAGATATCCCCAAAAGCATCATATAAAATCCATACTTAAAAAAGCACCAACCTTAAAATATTCTATTAAACTCCATAGAAGCTTCACACACTTAAAAAATTACGACAAAGAAAGCTTGGATAAATTTATAGACAGCATAGAGCCCATCGTATCATCAGGCCATCTTATAGCTATACTTATTCAGTTTCCACCTTCTATGCATTACAAAGAAGAGACAATAGAGCATGTCAACAATCTTATCAAACATTTAAAACCTTTACCTATTGCTATAGAGTTTAGAAGCAAGTCTTTTAATAGGAAAGATGTTTTTGAGCTTTTAAAAGAAAACAACGTAAGCATAGTAAACGTGGACGCCCCTAAAAAAGAAGATGCTTTGGTAGGCCCATGGATAAACACCGCAGATTTTAACTATATCAGAATACACGGAAAAGACGAAGAAAACCCATACAAATATGTATATAGTATAGATGAGCTAAAAAAGTTAAAAACAAAGATAAGAAAGATAGAAAACAATAAACCTACCTACATATTTTTTAACAACACCTTTGGAGGTGGAGCTTTTTTAAATGCTTTAGAAATGAAACGTCTATATGGATTTGAGGTAGAAATACCAGAAAAGTTAGAGCTTATAAGAAACCAAAACATATGGGTATAGCGTTTTTTGGCGGTAGTTTTGACCCTATACACATAGGACACATACTTGTGGCAAGAGATGTTTGTGAGCTTTGTGGTATAGACAATATATATTTTATGCCTTCTTTTATATCTCCTTTTAAATCCTATCCTATAGCCTCTCCCAGGGACCGGTTTAATATGTTGAAATTGGCTTTAAAAGATGAGTCTTGGGCTTTTATAGAAGATATAGAACTTAAAAAAGAAGAAGTTTCTTATACCTATAAAAGTGCTTTGATATTAAAAGAAAAATACAAGCAAATACCAACGTTTATAATAGGCTATGACGCTTATTTAACACTTGACAAATGGTACAAATATGAAGAGCTAGTAAAGATAGCAAAGTTTATAGTGGTAAAAAGGGGCAAAGACAATCACCTTTTAAACAAAGATGTCGATGCTATATTTTGCAACACAAGAACAATAGACATATCTTCTACAGAGATAAGAAAGCGCATAAAAGAAGGCAAAAGCATAAAACACATGGTGCCAGATAATGTCTTAAAATATATACACAAATGGGGGTTGTATGCCAAAAGCTGAAAACTATGTAAGTTTAGATATATTTTCTTCAAATATACCTGCCTTTGATTACGAAGATAAAGTAGATTTGGTATATAGATTTTTCAAGGAAAAACCTTTCTATAAATATATAGTAGTACTAAAAAACCAGATTCCAATAGGTATAGTAAAAAAAGATGACATAGCTTTTGCCAATAGAAACTTAAATATAGGAGAGCTATCAAAACCACTCCCAAAAGTAAAAAATACCAACATAAACCCTCAAAGACTTTCAGATGTTATAGAAATACTTAGGCTTCAGGTATCAGATTTATTTTTGGTAAACAATAAAAACCAATATATAGGGATTATAAATTACGATACTATAATTCATTACTTGACTAAATTTCCGGATGTATCACAGGATAAAATATCAAAAATGCTAGGTAAAGATTACTACGCTTTGGTTATAGGTTTTCAAGATTTTAAAAAATTAAGGGAAGAGCTTGGGTATAAAATAGATTCTTTGTTTAAACTAATAAACGATCTACTAAAAAGTATATCCAAAGAGTGTTGCACTTATATAGAAAAACAAGATAGCGAAATATATAGTGTCCACAAAACAAAAATTACTAAAGATTTAATAATGCAGTTTTTTGATGAATTTTACAAAGAATACAGCGTATTATTCCAACACCATGAAACGCCTATCATATATGCCGTTGTAATGGACCTTTCCAACATCAAAACTTATGAAGCTTTTACAGAAAGGATAAATATTTTAAAAGTATATATAAAAAACATGAAGAATACTATAGCTATATTCGATGGATTGCAACCACTTCTTGCCACATATATATCTAAAAAAGACTTTCCCACTGTCCAGATTATAAAAGAAAAAATCTTCTCTTCTATAGAAGATATTGCAAACGTATTGGTAAAATCAGAAAAAAATTTGTGGGAGTTTATGTTGTACGATATGTTTAAAAAATATCCTTTTTACGATCTTATATACATAATGAACGAAAACGGCATTCAGATATCAAACAATATAATAAATCCTAATGTAACTAAAACCATAGCATCAGGCAAAAAAGGAGCCAATAGGGCAGAGGAAGTTTATTTCAAAAAAGCCTCTGAAATACCATACATTACAGAAGTTTATCTTTCAAAGGCTACTGACGATTTTTGTATTACCATATCAAAAGCCTTTAAATATCAAAACAAAACCTATGTTGTGGCTGGAGATATAGCTTACTCTGATATAGGAAAAATAAGCCTACAAAGTTAGTATTTTTATATTAAAATGATAAGTAAGGAGGCAGCATGAAACTTCACAAAAACAAGATACTGACTAGCATTATTTCAATGCTTACAATCACCAACATTGTATTAGCCAAAGTTGATAAAAGCAATAGCAACATTGACAAAAACCATCAAATTAAATCAGAAAACAGCTTCGAGGAACTATTGCATAGTACTCCGGGAGTTTTGGTAAATAGAGTGGTAGCTTCTGTAAACGGAGAACCAATATTAGAAAGTGATTTAAAAATAGCGATGGTGTATTTTGGTACAAAAGATGCTAAGTTAGCTCTGAAAAGATTGATAGACATATATCTTATATATCAATATCTTAGCGCAAACCACATGGCAACTCCAGAAAGTTTTTTAGACCAGACAATAAAAGATATGGCTTCTCAAAACCACCTTACCGTAGAACAGCTCTACGAAGAGCTTAGAAAACAAGGAATATCTCCAAAAGAGTTTAGAAGCTTTTTAAGAAAGGAAATACTAGCAACAGCTGGTTTTGGCGAATATTTAAGAAAAGCTGTACATCTAACACCTACTGATATAGAGCTTTTAAAGTTAAAATACGGTAAACCAAAACTAGAAAGAGATATTGAGCTTCTGATAGTACCCAAAAAAGATAAAGACAAACTAAGCAAGCTTTTAAACAATACCACAAGCCTAAAAACAATAGCCAGCAAACTAAGTTTAACTCCTCAAGAGTTAGAGGTAGCTAAAGGCGATTTAAAAAAGAACTTAGACGAACAAGTATGGAAAGCGTCAAAGGGCGATATAGTCTTTGCAGAAGGCAAAAACAACATATACGTTGCTAAGATAAAAAACATAAAATTAGTGTATCAAAATGTTGATCTAAGCAAACTAAAGAAAAAGCTTTTAGAGAAAAAAATGAAGAAAAAATATGACGAGATTTTAAACAAACTTAAAAAGGAGAGCTATATAAAGGTATATTTACAGTAATGTGTGTGAAATCATGTACTTTAATGAATCTTTTGAAAATGACATATATGTAGTTTTAGATATAGAAACCACAGGGCTTAACCCAGACGAACATGAAATAATAGAAATCTTTGCCTTTTTGGTAGAAAAAGAAAGAATTACAAAACAATTTCATAGGCTCGTAAATCCAGGTTTTTTCATTCCAAAGAGAATCACGGAGATAACAGGTATAACAAACGCTATGTTAGTAGGCCAACCTAAGGTCAAAGAGGTTATATACGATTTTGACAACTTCGTGAAAGATTATATAATAGTGGGCCACAATGTGAAATTTGATTTATCGTTTTTAAATAAAGCCTACAGTATATATCTTCAGAAGAAACTAAACTCTCCAAATATCTGCACTCTTGAACTCTCTAAAAAACTCATCCCCAATCTAAAATCTTACAAGCTTTCTGCAGTAGCAGATTACTTTAATATAAAATATGACAGACTTCATAGAGCAAAAGACGATGCACTACTTACCTACAACATCTTCAACAAACTTATAGATATTGCTAGGAAACAATATAAAAAAGAATTAAGTTATTTTTATCTTAAAAGCTTAATAAACTCAAAGATATAGAAGTTAAAACATCATCAAAAGTCTTATAATATAATATTTTTACGTCATATTTAAATTGTAAAGCTGTGTGTAAAATTATAGTTTGAAAGCTAATTGTGGAAAGGTATATATGATAAGCTTAATAGTGAATGCGGGAGCAGATTTTAGCAGATATAACCAGAAGAATTTTTACTATGATGGGAAGTTTTTGGGAACTCATAAGCTTGGGTCTTTGGCTTTTGGAGAGAAGATAAATGCTATAAATATATTTTTCTTACCAGAAAGTCTATCCCAGCACATTGTAGAAAAAGCTCAAAACGAACTGGTACCAGATTATCACAAATCTTCTTATGAGTACATAAAGCTCTTAGTATTTTTAAAACTTATTGATATAGACTTGGAGAGTGATATAGATGAACTTTATTTAAATATCATGTACGGGCTAAATGTATATCCAGATGTTTTGAAAGAAGCTTGTAGGAGTTTTGTGGTTTTTAAAAGCCTGAAAACATACCCCCGTAAATCCTTAGAGTTTAAACTTTTATTCGGAGACCCTATCATAGGAAACACCGCCACAAATATAAACCTTTATACCACAGATATTAGCACCATGGTTTTGTTTGATACGTTTGTAAGCATCAAAGATTTGGAGTTTTTAGAAAAAGATGTCTACGACATGGTCAAAAACGCAATGCTCATTTTAAAAGCTATAAAATACAACATTCCTCTTTTTATATATACCAAAGGTTATCATGATAAAAACACCATACAAAACACTATAAATCACCTAACGAAATATTTTTATAATACCTATAAAAAAAGCATACCAGATTCAAAAACCACAAATCTTATATATGCTATCATGTATCTTTTGGCAATATACCATAATCTGTCAAACACTTTAGAAAGTCTTGGTATAGCTAAAAAAGAGTGGATAAACTTGCAAGATTTAGAAACATTCATAAAAATATACAATATTTACAAAAGGGACTTTGGACAAAACGAAATAATATTGAGAAAAGATATAAGAGTAATCCAAAACAAAGAACAGCAAAACAATATAGAAAATATTTTAAGATTAAAAGAGTTAGATGGTCAAAAGGTAATATCAAATCCAAGCAAGAGAAACTGGAAAGCTCACAGCGGGCTTGAAGGAAACATAACCTTTGCAAAATACGAAAACAATAAGCTTTGTCTCTCTTACGATAAAAACTTTATAGGATGGATAGAGAAATGTCTTTTAGAAGATTAGATAAGCTAAATATAATTTACAACTTTTTACTGGTTATATCACCTACAATACTAATAATCTTTAATAATTATTTTGATAAATATGATATATACATTTTACTTGCTGGACTTGGACTTGCGGTTTTTATTTTTTCATGGCTTTTAAAAGAAACTAAGCAAGCTTTAATAAAGGATAGATACACTATATTACAACAACTTTTTACTGGAAACATAAGTATATCCATTGGTTTAGCCGGATTTCTCATAGAGCTTATACTAATTAATCAACTCTCTAACATCGTCTACTTTATGATTAGCAATAAATGGGGTTTGAAAGAAGCCTTGGAGCTTTTTATAGTATTTTTTGAAATCATGGGGGTAGGATTGTTAGTCTTGAAGTTTTATGACTATTATATAAAAGAACAAGAGATGTTAGTTAAAGAAAAAGGTAGAGAACAAAGAAGAATTTTGGTATTAGCATTATCAAAGCCCAGTGAAAATCAATCCAATAAAGATCTACCAAAAAATTATGAACCATACAAAGATTTGATTGATTTTCATAAAGATAAATTAGAGATTATATTTGCAATTTATTCTGAAGAAGTAAAAAAAGAAGGAATCGAAATATTTAACAAGATAGTCGAAAATATAAAACCTAGTATCGAAATTATAAAGAAAGAAGCAGACTATAACAACGGAGATAGTATAAAATGGGTTCTTATTAGCATAGACCGTGAGCTTAAAGAAAAAAATATAAAAGATGAAGAGATATCCATATACATATCTTCTGGCACAAACGCTATAACCGTTTATTTTACGCTTTTTGGACTTGAAAATAAAAGACAGATTGAGTATATGAGGCAAGATACAAGGGAGATAACAGTTCTTAACCTTATAAAAGAGGATGTATTAAAATTTATCAACAAAATCTATTAGAGATATAATAATTTTATGGCTAAAATTTTAATGGGAATAATAGGTGGTGGAAAATATCAGATTACCAGATACTCTTTTGAAGGTCAGGAGTTTGAGACAAACTATGTTATAGATGCTTTAAAAGAGGTTATAAAACCAGATAGAATATTTATAATAGGTACAGAGAGTTCAAACTGGGGATTGGTGGATGAAAAGCTAAGCTCTTACGAAAAGCTGATAGTACCATTAGGAGCAAACGAGCAAGATTTCTGGGAGATGTTTAGAATTATTACATCCATAGATGTAAAAGAAGAGGATGAGCTTTATGTGGACATCACTCATGGTTTTAGGTCTATACCGCTTTTTATAAACACCGCTTTGAGCTTTTTATCTAAAATAAAATCTGTCAAGATAAAAGCCATATACTACGGAGCTTACGAGGTGAAAGATGATATAAAGCCCATCATAGATATATACCCTATCATAGAGTTAAACGATTGGATTGAAGCTTTTAGCGTATACAAAGAATACAAAGATGCCTCTAAGTTTTCAGGGCTTTTAGAAAAAAAATCAAAAGATGCTTCTAAATATCAAAAGATGCTTCAAACTTATTCTGCACTTTTTGGTTTTACAGCAATAAATCAATATATTGAATATAGCAAAAACATATCAGAAGAGTTCGAAAAGATGTCTTTAGAACCGAGCCTAAAAGCCATTGAGTTTTTAAAAGAAGACCTAAAGCGTATATCCAACATGTTTTCCCATGAAAAGCCTTATGAAAACTATTTAGAGCTAGCAGAGCTTTATTATAAAAGCAATAGATTTCACCAATCTTTGGTGGTGCTTACCCAGACCATTGTAGAATGCGCTCTAAACAAGCTTGGTATAGTTTTAGAAGACAGCAATAGAATAAATCTAGAAAGTCTTATAGTAAAACACCTACAAAATCAAAGCATCGTAACAAAAGATATGGCAGATTTGATGAACCAAATATCTACTCTAAGGAATTCTGTGTCTCACGCTTTTATGGGAAGAGTTGTAAATCCACCCACCATAAAAAAATACAAAGAAGACATCAAAACTTTTATTCAAAAAGCCAAAAACTTGATAAAAGAAGATTTCATAACAGACAAAGAGCATTTTAAAGAAAACATATTTAAAGAAATCAAAAACACCTTAAATCAACAGACACCTCAAACCAAAGAAGCTTAAAGAGTCAAGACAAAGAGCTATGAACGGCAGCCAAAACTAAACCATATCGCATCAAAATTAGAAGCTTTATCAAAACAAAGTTCTTAAAACCGAACTCCCTATCCCAGTATATAAGTTTATACAATCCCACATAGTTCAGATAAAACTATATGCTTTGAAAGCAATATTTTATCCATCACCATGTTCAAATGATGTTCAAAATCTTTATCTTCAAAAAGAATTGGCTCATCCTCTTCATTTTCTATAAGTATGGAAAACTCCGCTCAATATGTATGCAATTTCCTTTTCAACTCCTCTATCTCTCTTTCTTTTTCTAAAATCTCCTTTTCCTTATCAAGTACTATTTTTTTCATATCTATATCTGCTCTTTGATATTTGTTTTCTAGGTCCTTGTAGGCTGTTTTACAATCTTCCAAATCTTTGTTTAAGTTTTTTAGCTTTTCGGATAAAGATTTATTTTCTTCTAACAATTCTTCTATCTTAACCTTGTGTCGCTCCAAATCCTTTGTTAAAAATTCTATCTCTTTCTCTTTTACCGCCAAAAGAGCGTATAGACTAGAAAGCTCTTGCATCAATTCTTGCTTTTGAAATTCAGCATATCTTTGAATATTAATATATGTAGCTATAAGGGCACCGTCTGGAAGTGATTTTAACTTTTCTATAGATTCTGAGATAGCCTGCTCCCTCTCTTGGGATTTTTCTTTGTTGTTTTGAAGGTTCTCGTATTCGTCTGATGTCAAATACACATACCATATACCATCCTCTTCTTTTGCTCCATTTAATATACCAGCCTTTATTCTATTTTTGACAGTATTCAATGATACTGACATCATCGCTGCATACTCGCTTGCCTTTAGTTTGATATCATTCATAATATTTACCTCCAATATGTTGATAGTATTAATATATCATGACATATCATTGATGTCAATTTTTGTTAATATCAAAGCAGTTATTTGTTTATTTGTTAACATAATGGTAATTATATTAACATATTTACCATGCCTTATAGATTAGATTAAGCTAGTGCTGATTATAATATTCAAAATAGATTCCACAAGAGGCAAATTGTTGTATATTATTATGTTAATGAAGAATAAAGTTATTATTTTAGGAAGTGGTCCAAATAGAATTGGTCAGGGTATAGAGTTTGATTATGCTTGCGTACATGCCATACAAGCGGTCCAAGAAGAGGGTCTAGAAGCCATAATGATAAACTGCAACCCAGAGACGGTTTCCACAGATTACGACACTGCTACAAGGCTATATTTCGAGCCTATAGTGATGGAAAACGTCAATTACATCATACAAAGAGAAAAAGATGTGCTTGGTGTTTTGCTACAATTTGGCGGTCAAACACCTCTTAAATTGGCGAACGAGTTTAGGGAAAGGGGTATAACAGTCCTTGGCACATCTCCTGAGAGTATAGACTTAGCAGAGGACAGAGGAAGATTCAACGCTTTGATGAAAGAGCTTGGCATACTTCAACCAGAGGGCAATATTGCTATTACCAAAGAAGAGGCTATAAAAGTAGCAAAAGAAATAGGGTATCCCGTCTTGGTAAGACCTTCTTACGTACTTGGCGGAAGGGCGATGAGAATTGTTTACACCGAAGAAGAGCTTCTTGATTATCTAGAACAAGCAGTAGATGTAAGTTATCAAAGACCTGTATTGATAGATAAATATCTAAGCGACTCTATAGAAGTGGATGTGGATGCTTTGTCTGATGGAGAAGATGTACTAATAGGCGCTATAATGGAGCACATAGAAGAAGCTGGCATACACTCCGGCGATAGCGCAGCTTCCATCCCACCTTATACCCTTAAAGAAGATGTTCTAAAAGAAATCAGAGATCAAACAATAAAAATTGCAAAAGCTTTAAAAGTAAAAGGTCTTATAAATCTACAATTTGCTATAAAAGATGATGTACCTTATATACTTGAAGTAAATCCTCGGGCTTCTAGGACAGTACCTTATGTAAGCAAAAGCGTCGGTTATCCTTTGGCAAAAATAGCTACAAAAATATCTCTCGGTAAAAATCTAAGAGAAATATTGCCAGAAGTTTTTGATAAAGAACACCATGTAGCCTCTGATTTTTTACCAAAAGACTTTAAATACTTTACTATAAAAGAAGCTGTGTTCCCTTGGAACAAATTCCCAGAAGTAGACCCGATACTTGGACCGGAGATGAAAAGCACAGGAGAGGTTATGGGTATAGGTACTTCGTTTGGAATAGCTTACTACAAAGCCCAATTAGCAGTGGGTAGCAAGATACCAACATCCGGAAATATTTTCATATCTGTGGCAGATAGAGATAAACCAAAAATAATAGAACTTGTCTCTGGGTTTTTAAAGCTTGGATTTAAAGTACTTTGTACAGAAGGAACAGCTTACTTCCTAAAATCAAAAGGTATCTTGGTAGAAAAAGTGCTAAAAGTTTCCGAAGGACGGCCAAACATAGTAGATTACATCGCTAACAAAGATATTCAAATTATTATAAATACACCATCAGGCCATAAAGAAAGGTCTGACGCTTTTTATATAAGAAGAGCCGCCATAAACCACAAGATACCATATACAACTACCATAAGAGGGGGATATGCCATACTAGAAGCTATAAAAGCTATAAAAAATAGCGAAGGTCATATAGAGGTTTTCTCTCTTCAGGAGATAAGGTGAACGCAAAAGAGAAAATAGTCCATTCTATAATAGTCATGATAGGGGCCTTCATGGCAATTCTTGATACTACAATAGTAGATGTAGCTTTACCAAAAATGATAGCGCCTCTTCATACCGACTTATACGGCATCCAGTGGGTAGTTACAGCTTACATGATATCTTCCGCAGTGCTGCTTCCTTTGATAGAGTACATAGAGTCAAAGGTTGGTTTAAAAAACATGTTTGTAGTGGGTATTGGGCTTTTCACATCCGCAAGTTATATGTGTGGTACTTCCCATAGATTAGATGAGATGATTTTGTTTAGAAGTGTGCAAGGAGCAGCTGAAGCCCTTATTATGGTATCCGCTCAGGCTATACTTTTTAGCATATTTGAAAACAAAGGCACTGCCATGGGTATTTTTGGGCTAGGGGCTAGTTTAGCACCGGCGGCTGGACCTACTATAGGAGGATGGTTAACTCAGCACATAGGTTGGGAGGCTATCTTCTTTGTAAACGTACCAGTTGGGATATTAAACACATTTTTATCTATATTTTTTCTTAAAAGCCTTAAAACTGGTAAGCATATAGAAGGCTTCAACCTTTTTAGTCTTTTTTTTATAAGTATATCAACCATTTCTCTTATTGTGCTTTTATCAAACGGTCAAAAATGGGGATGGTTTAGTTCAAACATTACAATACTTTTCTCTTACTTGGCATTAATAAGTTTCTTACTATATGTTGTGTTTGACGTTTATTCTAAAGATAAACTAATCGATCTTAGCATATTCTCTAAAAGAAACTTTTTGATGGCATTTTTTGCATATTTTTGGATATTAGGATTTTCCATGTATGCAGTGTTTTACGCTTTACCACTATTTTTTGAAAAGCTAAAAGGCATAGAAAGTTTCAAAACAGGTCTTATCCTTTTACCCTTTGCAATATCAATAGCCATATTTTCTGCAATAGGAGGAGTTCTTAGCGATAAGAAAAATCCAAAATTGGTGCTTTTTATATCAACAATTATATACATTGGAAGTCTTTATTTTTTCTTATTAAAGTTTGATTACTATACACCTAAAATTACAGCTGAACTTCAACTTATAGTAGTAGGTATAGGTCTTGGATTATTTTTCCCACCGGTCACTGTCATTGCTCTTTCTGGATTAGAGGAAAAGATGCTAATAGTTATTACAATACTTGATTATATAAGGTTTATAGGTGGGTCTTTTGGAACAGCCATTGCCACAAACATACTAAACACTAGAACAGATTATCATTTTGAAAATATAAGTATGATACAAAGTTTTAACGCTTTTAAAATAAAAGAATTTTTAAACTCTTCATATCTAAACAAACCTATAAAAGAGGCTATACTTTATAAAAGTATTGAACTACAAGCTTTCTCTGAAGCGTTTCAGGATTTGTTTTTCTGGTGTGTGGTATTTGCCGTTGTAGGTGTTTTGTTCTTTGCTGTAGACCTAAGAATAAAGTCAAAAGCATAGAAACTTTTTTATTAGTCTGATATATTAAATGTGTGGATAATTTTGGAGTGCTAGAATCTTTGTTAAAAGCTAATATGAGCAAATATACAAAGAAGAACATGTGTGAAAAGTGCAAAGGGACAGGGTTTATTATAAGAGAAGACAATACCGTAGATTACTGCGAGTGCATTCTTTCTTCTAAGGACTCGTTGTTAAAAGCTATGAACATACCAAAAAGATATTGGAAAATAGCCGATAACATGGACGCTTTTTATACGGAAGAGCAAGACGGAAGTTATACAAACGCTTATATAGCTGTACTTGATTATGTAAATAAATTTAAAGAAAATGAAGGAAGAGGGCTTATCTTCATGGGCCCACCAGGCGTTGGCAAAACTTATCTTTCCATATTCTCTTTGCTTTATTTAGAGGAAAAATACAAAATAAGAGGGCTTTTTTACGATGTTAGAAGCCTGATACTAGATTTAAAATCTTTGATAGGAAAAGATAGACATCTAAATAGCAATAGTTATGAAAAACTACTTAACAAAGTTTTAAAAGCTCCAATACTTGTTTTAGATGACCTTGGTAGTGAAATTCTAACAGATTACAACAAAGATATATTGACTTATATCATAGCAGCTAGATACAACGATATGGCACCTATTATAATAACAACAAATTTTAACCTACTACAATACAATATAAGACCGGAGCAAGTGGGATTATCAAATAGTCCTTCAAACAAAAAGCAAAGCTCAGAGATACAAACCTCCAGCAAAAAGATATTTGAAAAAAATGAAGCTGAGCAAGGTAAAGTGTTTTCTTACGATGATCTTCCAAACTCTTTGAAATCAGATTTAGTGTTGAGATTGGGAGAAAGTATAGCTTCAAGACTTGGGGAAACATGCGATTTTATCTATATGTTTGGTGAAGATAGAAGAATAAGTAAGTCAAAAAAAACAAAAGAATCCAACGGAAAATAATAACACTATGAAAAACGCTATAACTTTTACAAAAGAACTTGTTTTAAAAGATTGGCAACTAAAGCTTCTAGCTTTAATTATAAGCATAGGACTATGGGTTTATGTTAACTTTGGCAACTACGTACCTATAGAAATTTATAAAACAGTTCACATAAAACATAAATCACAAGATTATGCCTATATAGTAGAGCCTAAAAATGTTGTATTAAACATACTTGTGGTGGATAGGGTTTTAAATCCTAAAATCTTAAGACAAACAAAAGCTTACATAGATGCAAGAACTCTTAAAACTGGTATAAATATAGCCAAAGTAAATGTAGAAGCGCCTATGCCATTTTTGATAAAACAAAACCTTTCTAAACCAACTTACGTAAAGGTTTTTGTAAAGAAAAAAGAATAAAAATAGTTTATAATCTAATAATTATGATGATAGAAGGTTCTTTTCTAGGAGAAGGCTTAAAGATAGGTATAGTAGCTTCTAGGTTTAACTCTACGCTTGTAGATAGGCTAATAGAAGGAGCTTACGACGCTTTAAAAAGACACGGTGTAAAAGAAAACGACATAACGCTCGTAAGAGTCCCTGGCTCTTGGGAACTGCCTCTTGCTTGTAAGAAACTAGCTAAAAAAGATTTTGATGGAATATTAGCCGTTGGTGTTTTAATAAGAGGTCAAACACCTCATTTTGATTATATAGCGGCTGAGGTGTCAAAAGGATTAGCTATGATATCTTTAGAGCTTGAAAAACCAATAGCCTTTGGGGTTATAACAGCAGACAGCATAGAGCAAGCTATAGAGCGCTCTGGTACAAAACAGGGCAACAAAGGCTTTGAAGCTGCTATGGCTTTGATAGAAACTATAAACGTTTTGAAAAATATTTAGCTTATGCTTGATATAATCATCAGAAACGCCAAAATAGACGGCAAAATAGTTGACATAGGCATAAAAGATGGTATTATTAAAAGTCTAAAACCAAACATAGAAGAGTCTTCTAAAGAAACCATAGATGCCAAAGACAAGATTGTAATGCCCTCTTTTTGCAACATGCATACTCATGCAGCTATGAGTCTTTTAAAAGGTATTGGGCAAGATCTTACCCTCATGGATTGGCTTCAGAAGGTAATATGGCCATTGGAAGGAAGGTTTGTGTCAAAAGATTTTGTAAAAGATGGTACTACCCTTGCGGTTGCCAAAATGATAAGAGGTGGTACTACATTCTTTTTAGATATGTATTTCTTTGAAGAAGAAGTGGCTAACGTTGTAGAAGATGCTGGAATAAGAGCTGGAATTGGCTTTGGTATACTTGATTTTCCTACAAAGGTAGCTTCAACACCAAAAGAGTATCTTGAAAGAGCAAAATACTTTGTGGAAACATTTAAATCTAGCGATTCCGTAATACCAGTTTTATGTCCTCACAGCGTGTACACTTGTTCTAAAAATACACTTTACTCTGTTTTAGAATTATCTCAAAAGCTTGACACCTATATTCACATGCATATTTCAGAAACCAGAAAAGAAGTAGAAGGTGTAATAGAAAAATACTCACAATACCCTTTGGAATATCTAGATGAAATAGGTATTTTATCAGATAAATTTATAGGAGCTCATGGGGTTCACTTAAACGACGATGAAATAAATATAGCCTCTCAAAGAAATATAACAATAGTCCATTGTCCTGATAGCAATTTAAAACTTGGGTCTGGTATAGCACCTATTTGGAAATATGTAAAACATGGTGTCAGAGTAGCTCTTGGTACAGATGGAGAGGCTTCAAACGACAACTTATCTATGCTAGAAGAAGCTTCTATTATGACTAAGCTACAAAAAGGCTATTTCGAAGATTCTACTGCAATGCCTATAAATGTGGCGTTAGATATAGCTACGAAAAATGGTTTTGAGGCTTTTAATATTAAAGCCGGTGTCTTAGAAGAGGGATACGATGCAGATATAATTGTTATAAATCCAAACAACGATATAGCAAACATACCCATATACAATGAAAAAGCTTTAATACTTTACTCTTTAAACGAAAGCGCTATTGAAACTACCATAGCAAGAGGTAAAATCCTCTATCACAAAGGGGAGTTTAAGACTATAGACATAGAAAAAGTTAAATTCAATGTAAAATCTTGGCAAGAAAAGATTGAAAACGCTCTGACATGAATGTCGTTTACCTTGGCATAGGTAGCAACTTAGGAGATAGAATAAGCTTTTTAATAAAAGCCCTTGATAGGTTAAAAGAGATATCTTATGTGGAAAAAATATCTTTTGTATACGAGAGCATACCCTTTGGAATAGAAAATCAACCAAAATTTTTAAACTTTGTAGCAAGGATAAAAACAAACATGGGTGATTTTGAGCTTTTAAAAGCTATAAAACAAATAGAAAAAGAGATAGGAAGACAAGAAAGACCTAAATGGTTCCCAAGGGAAATAGATATAGATATTCTCCTTTTCAATACAAATATAATCCTTACAAAACCGCTAGAGGTCCCACATCCTTACCTTTTAGAAAGGGATTTTTTCTACTATCCCCTATTAGAAATAGATAAAGACGTATACCATCCTCTTAAACGAGCAAAGTTAAAAGATATAAATACTAAGCCGCTAAATAGGCTCACCTTCTTTTCTGGGCTTTATATATAGTTATATCACAAACTGATTTATACCCCTTGAGTCTAAGAGTACCTCTAAATTTCCATCCTTAAACGTGTAAGCTATTCCTTTTACCTTATCTATTATGATAAGCCTAACCCATTCGTTTACCACAAGCTTTAGAGCTTCCTCTGTTTGCTGAGCAGCCTCCAAGACCTTTTCAACAGGGGCCTCTATGAAGGTTAAAAGCCTTATAGGTTCGTGATACGGTATACCGTCATGATAAACTGTTTGGTAAGGAAGTCCGGTTCTCAAATCCCCGTAGTTTCCAGTCCAAACACCTATTTTCCCTACAACGTTGTGATACACTTTAGAACCGGCTCCTAATCTTTCGTTATCGGTAGTGGAAAAATAATGCTCCATATTTATCCATTCGCCTATAATAAAAGGACCAGACAGTATTGTCTTTAGTATCTTGTTGTCTTTGTCTATTTCCCAGTCGTAAGATTGCATAAAAAATCTGTTTTTTAAAGTGATGTTTTGAGTACTTGAACGCTTTCCCACGTAAACTCCCATATTTCTAGAAAGGCCCCATTCTGGTCTTGTTTCAGACCAATCTATAGCCCTTATGGATATTCTATCTCCAGAACCAGCATACGGCAATGTCTTTGCCCTTTCTTCTCTAGTCTTTTGAGAAGCTATTTTAAAGTCTTTCTCAATTTTTTCAAAAAGAATTTTGTCTTTTGCCGGAATTGCTTCAGTGTCGTAAAATGTTATATCATCGGTGGTGGTGTTGTGAAGCCCTGGAACAAATATCGTATCAGGCGGTATTGATATACCTCGTTTTAAAAGCTCTTTCCTTACATAATCTCTATTTGCTATATTTGCCAATATTCTTACATTGGGAAGTCCACTGTTTCCTCCACAAGCTCCACAATCCAAGGCAGATTCAAAAGGATTGTTATCAGATGAGCTTACATGGGCTATTAAAAGTACAAACTTTGGTATATTTTCAGTAAGTCCTATAAGCCTTAGAAAATTTTCCACAAGATTTACCTGCTCTTCCTTTGTGTACCCTACGTTTGACAATCTTTGCTTTTCAAACTCAAAGCTTTCTTTAGTTATGTTGTACTTTGTGGATAAAATCTCCAAAACTTTATTGTCTATATTAGATACTTTATCATTTAACATAATTTCTAATATCTCCTTTGCCTTTTTATCGTTTATAGATTTCTTAAACTCTAAGTGATAGGCCTCTTTTATCTTTTGTATGAAAAACTTTTCTGCGTAGAAGTTTATCTCCTCTTCTGTAAGGCTATCTATAGTAAATTGAGTATTTGGTTTTTTGGCTTTTATAAAAGATAAAATCTTTAAGGTAAAGTCTGGAAAAAGCGTTTTGCCAAACAAATTGATACCAAACAACCAGCCCATCGCTTCTACCATAAAAAACGGCGTGTATGGATTATTCTTTAAAGAGTCTAAAATCTTCTTAAAAGTGTGGTTTATGTTGTGTTTTGTTTTATAATCGTAATGCTCTCCCTCTGGAAGCTCAAAAATAATTTTTGATGGTTTTATAAAAACAGGACATAAGTTAAGTTCGTGAGCTTTATCAAACTCAACATAAGCTATTGGAGTACCGAAAAATCCAGCTACTCCAAACGTGTTGTAGTTTCCAAGCCTTTCTATATGTCTTCTTATAGCTTCAGACCTTACATCTATACAAAACACGGCGCTAGCCAATATATCTTTTGATATTCTCTCATGTGATTGCAAGAAATCTATTGTATATTCTTTTATATAAGAATCTTCTAAAGACTTAAGCCATATATAACCTTCTTCCTCTTTCAACCTTTCTATCAAGTAGGCAAATTCTACTATATCTTTTTGTCTATCAAGATTTAGCAAAAGTTCATTGGCTATGTTTTGGATACGACAAGCTTCCAAAATAACTTCTTCCACCAGATAATCTGTTAGTATTAAATTTAAGTTTTCTTTGTTTTCAAGTCTATCTATATACTTTGAAGGCAAAATGTTTTTTGCTTTTAAAAGCTTTAAAACAAATAGAGTTTTATTTTTAGAAAAAGCATTGTAAAGCTCGCTGAAATTTACAATATAAGAGTCTTTTACATATTTGCTCTCATAATGAAGCCTTATTGCTATATAATCTAACAAAGAAGCCGGGTGTATTTGCTGAAAATAATAATCCTTGTTGTCCTCTCTATACCTTATAAAAGCTGCCCATCCAAAATCTTTTATAAGATGTCTTAGTATATATTGTTCTATATTTTTAGGTGATATCTCATGGATTATAGTATCAGCATACTCTTCTGCATTTAGAATTGTGTTTAACCCCTCATAGTATTTAAACGCTTCAAACATGCCTTTTTCTCTTTCTGGCATAGACATCGTAGTCTGACCTTCATCTAAAAACCTTGCCACAAACTCTACTATCTCTTTTTCTATAATGTCCGTTATATTTGCTTCAAACAAAGCGTCTAATATCTCACAAAAAAGCATATCTTCTATAAGCTCTTCAAACAAAACCTCTTCTTTTTTAATTATTTTTTGGTTAAAATACTCCATGAGATTTACATCTGGTTTTTGAGAAGATTTTATTTTATAGTGTTTCCAATCTTGGCTAAGTTCCGTTATAAACTTTTTGGCTTCTGGAAAGTATTTTTCCAAACTGATACTTTTAAGAAACTCAAACAAATTTTTCTCTAAAACATCTTTTTTAATAGCACCTTCTTTGTATAGTTCTGTATAATAAGAGGATTCCATATATACCTTTGCCTTGTAGAGTTTAGAAGCTTTTTTAAGAGCTTCTTTAAAAGGCATATCCTCAAACCCATGCAAAGGGTTGTGGTGTACAAACGTAGTCATCGGCCAGTAGTGAGGTATATATTTTTTAACATTATTAAGATAAGTTTGAATCATATCAAAGCCTCCAAAAAGCTAGAAAGTCCAAGCAATGTAAGCATCAAAAGTACAATCGTCATAACCAAAGCAGATTTTCCAGATATATCTTTGTATATAACATTTTCATTTGGCGCTCCAAATATAGTGTTTTTCATTATCCTAAAAGCCATAAAAAAGTTTGCAAAAAATATCCAGCTTATTATTAAATATCCTATCTTACTTAAGTCTCCCTTCAATATTCCAAGAAGTAAAGAAAATGAGTTGGAAAAAGGAGGGTATAGGCCTAAAGCCATCAAGGTAAGTCTTATCATAAGGGCTAGCTTAGGCGATGTCAAAGCAAGACCTTTTACATTGTAAAAGTTTGCACTTTCAAATATCTCTATATACTTTAAAGCTATAACATAAAGAAGCGCCGAGGCTATAACCACAGAACTATAATAAACGTTGAAAACCTTGTAAGGTAAAATAAAAACAGATACTGCATTTAAAAATAGAAAATAATAGCTTAGCTTCATCAAGTTTGTAGTTTTATAAGATAGATAAAACGTAAGCAAGGAAGTAGCAAAAGCCACAACAGCAAACATATCATAATACATATTTTTAGGTATAGATGGGCTTATAGAATACATCAAAAACCCAATGATAGATATTAAGAATATCATAAGAGTATTCTTTGGTTTTGGGCTTTTAAAAAAAAGATAGTAAGGGATTGCGCCCATTAAAACTATAGCAAAGTATACCATAAAAACCTCCTAGAAAATATATATGATAGCTTTACCTTTGCAAGTGCTAAATACATATTATAATAAATTGTATGGAAAGAAGACCGAGAAGATTGAGGAAAAATGAGATTATAAGAACGCTTGTAAGAGAAACGAATGTAAGTATATCAGACCTTATCTATCCGCTTTTTATAACCCACGGTGAGAACTTAAGAGAGCCCATAAGCTCTATGCCAGGGGTCTATAGATTTTCTATAGATAGAGTGATAGATGAGATAAGAGAGTGCCTGGAGCTTGGCATAAAAGCTTTTATACTATTTGGCATACCAGAGCATAAGGACGAAGAAGGTTCTGATACTTGGTGCGATAGTGGTATAATACAGCGTTCGTTAGACAGTATAAAATCCAAATTTCCAGACGTATATCTTATAACAGATGTATGTTTTTGTGAATACACATCCCATGGACATTGTGGCGTTGTAGTAGATAACGACGTTGATAATGACTTAACTTTAGAAAATCTTAAAAAACAAGTGGTATCTCACGCAAAGCACGGGGCTGACATGGTAGCACCCTCTGGGATGATGGACAATATGGTAAAAGCCATAAGAGAAGCGCTTGATGAAGCAGGGTTTGTAAATGTACCTATTATGGCTTACTCGGCCAAATACGCTTCTAAGTTTTATGGACCTTTTAGAGATGCCGCAGACTCAACTCCTTCTTTTGGAGATAGAAGAACATATCAAATGGACCCTGCAAACAAAAAAGAAGCTATCGTTGAAATGGATATAGACTTTGAGCAAGGAGCAGATATTATAATGGTAAAACCAGCTCTTGCTTATCTTGATATAATACACATGGCAAAAAAACGTTACAACATACCAATAGCTGCTTACAACGTAAGTGGAGAGTACTCAATGATAAAAGCCGCCCATAAGCTTGGATATATAAACGGTGTTGACGTTATGAACGAGGCGCTTTTATCCATAAAAAGAGCTGGAGCCGATATTATCATAACATATTTTGCAAAAGAGTTTGTACTACAAAAATTTTTGGATTAAACAAGTTTCAGTGCTTTTAATACATAAACTAAAATAGTCAATATTAGATAACCTATTAAACTTATGAATGCAACAAAATTGCATTGGCAAAGAAAAATCTTAGAAAACTTACAAATTGTGCCAATTTTATATATTTGTAAACTTATTTTTAAAGCTTTTTAGAGAATCTAAATCTTAGGTAAAACCCTCTCAAAGTAGTATAAAATACAGGCAGCACAAGAAGAGATAGGAAAATACCTATAAACAATCCACCCATCACAGAGATAGCCATGTTTTGAATAACCTCTGTACCTCTTCCTATGGCAAGGGCTATCGGTAAAAACCCCAGCACATCAGCTACCATGGTCATCAGAATGGGCCTAAAACGTTTTTTACAAGCATTGAGCATAGCTTCTTTGTGTGAGATGTTTTCTTCAAGCTCTTTGTTGTAATAATCAAATATAAGTATACCGTTATTTACTACGACACTCAAAACCAAAAGCATACCCATGAAAGACGTAACGTCCAAAGGTTTACCCGTTATCATTAGGGCTAAAAACACTCCAACCACAGACAAAGACAAAACAAAGATTACAGATATGGCTTGCAAAAAGGAACCAAATTGAAATATCAAAAGCGCCAAAACAATAAGGACAGAAAAACAAATAACCACAAACATTTCTTTGAAAGATTGCTGCTGCTCTTTGTAAAAACCTTCTATAGTATAATAATATCCTTGTGGCATCACAATTTTATCCAAAACTTTTCTTAAAACCCTTATACCAAGCGATAGGTTTTCATGATGCATCTTTACTCTAACCACAGATACATTTTGAAGGTTTCTCCTTGTTATACCTGGAACATTTTCTTCAAACTTTATATGAGCTACCAAAGAAAGAGGCACGTACATATGTTTTTTGGGGGAATATATATTTATATCTTTTATAGTTTCATCGTTTGGGTTGAAAGGTTCATAAGCTCTTATAAATATTCTTTCTTGCCCCTTTAAATAATTTGTAATAGTAATACCCCAAAGATGAAGTTTTAAAGTATTAATCACATCATCGTAAGTTATACCATAATCTGAATATGCGTTTTTTTTCAAAGATATGTAATAATAAGGCCCATAAAATAGCGTTTTTAAATTCACCTCTTTGAAGATAGGCTCTTTTGCAACTTTATTTCTTATCTCTTCTCCAAGCTTAACAAGGGTCTCGGGGTCAGAACCATGTATTACTACAGAAAAAGGAGCATGCTGCCCAGTAATATCACCAAGTCTATCACGAAGAACTTGAGCCATATCAAATTCCTTTAAAACATGTATTTTTGCATCTACCCTTTGTCTTATCTCCCTCATAACTGCAAATATAGATTTTGACCTATTATCTTTTAATGTTATAAGCATATCACCTTTGTTGGTAGGATTTCTTGGCTGGCCCAACGATGCTCCTATTCTCACGGAATAGTGTTTCACTTCCGGAACAGAAGCTACTATCTTCTCTATATGTTTTACTATCTGATAGGTATTTTGAGCAGATGCGCCAGAAGGCCCTGTGAAATCTAGCACAAACATACCTTCATCCCATTCTGGCAAAAAACCGGTCTTCATAGTTTTATAAAGACCTAACGATGTTAAAAATAGCAAAGCCACCATCAAAACGCTAAGATTTTTCCTTTTATAAAAAGCACTAAATGCCGATTGATAAAAGTGGGTAAGCTTCAAAAGCCAGTTTGGTTCTGGTTTTACAACCTTTGGTATAGCCATGTAAGCTATTGAAGGAGTTATCGTCATAGAAACAAATTGTGATATTAAAAGCGCCAAGATAACTGCTAAAGCCAGCTCTTTGAAAAATGTACCTATTATACCAGATAAGAAAAAAAGTGGGGCGAAAACGCTTATAGAAGTAAGAGTAGCCAAGCTCATCGGCTTTAATATCTCAGAAGAAGCATCTATTACAGATTCTAGCTTTGGTCTTGGTTTATTAATATTTTTTTCTATATTTTCCATAACCACAATAGCGTGGTCCACCAAAGCCCCTATGGATGCTGCCAATCCTCCAAGACTCATGAGGTTTAAGCTTCCGTGCAGTATATACATAAAAAGTATTGCACATAAAATACTAACAGGTATAACTACCGCCGTAAGAAGAGACAGTCTTACGTTGTTTAAAAAAATTGCTATCACCACGAGAGTGATTAAAGAGCCTATTACAATTGCGTCTATTACACTTCTTATAGAAGAGCTTATAAAATCTGTGACATCAAACCACTTTATAACGTGAGCATGCGGTGGAAGTTTTAAATCTTTTAAAACTTTATCTACCTTATCAACAATTTTTATAGCATTCGCATCGTTGGTTCTATGTATATTAAATATAACTGTAGAAGGATATCCGTCAACATTAACGTAAGAAAGCATAGGATAATGCCCTTTTACCACAGAAGCAATATCCCCTAAGGTTATAGTTTGGTTGTTATAATAAATAGGTATATTCAATATATCCTGCTCATCCTTTGGTGTTTGAATACCAAAAACTAATATAGAAAAGTTTTTTTGATTGTATTCTCCTATAAAATGATTTTGTGTATAGCTTTTAATATCGTTTAATATAACGCTTATAGGTATATTTAGCTTTTGAATAACGGATGGGTTTAATACCACATCCATTGTGCTATAAGTACCACCAACCATGTCCACCTCATAAACACCTCTTATAGATAAAAGCGCTGGTTTTATAGTATATCTTACTATGTTGCTAAGCTCCTCTACCGGAAGCTCCCTTGATACCAAAGCGTATCCAGCTATAGAATAGGCACTTGGGCCCATAAGCCTAACGTCAAAACTTGCTTTTACACCCATATCCATCTGTAGCTCTGATATCTTTGACATTATCATTTGATAAGCTCTATAAGGATTTGTGTTTGGACTAAAATATACATTTAGCATTACAAGACCAGGCCCTGTTCTAGACCTCACATCAGTTACGCCCTCTACCGACTTTATGCCTTGTTCCATGGGAATAGTGATATCCGATAAAGTCTTTTGAATAGGCTCGTAATTGGCGTTTACTGTGATAACAACCCTCGGATATACAACGTTTGGAAATATATCTTCGGGCAGTTTAAAAGAAAGCATGTAACCAAGCAAAGATAAAACACCAAATATTATAAAGAAGGCGTACCTATTTTTAATAGCGAAGCTTACAAAAGACCTCATTTAATCTTTTCACCGTCTTTTAGAAGCTTAGCCCCTTTACATACAACATAATCACCAACTACCCCAGATACCACATAATAATCACCCATATTACCCAAAACCTTAACGGGTATATTTTTAACCATATCACCGCTCTTTACAAAAACACTTGGTCTATTGTTGTAAAGCACTAGAGCTTTTGAGGGTATCTTTTGTCCTTTGATTGTTTTTACGATAAAAGCCTTTAAACTATTTCCGGGATTTTCGTAAAAAGATATTGGGAGTATTACAGCAAGTCTTGATTTGTCATCTTGAAAAACATTTATAGGATATAACTTATTTTCAAACAAAATTTTATCATTTTTAGAGATTTTTACATTAAAAGGTATAAAAAACTCTCCGTAAAGCTTTTTTGCACTTATAAAAGCTATAGGAGCTCCAGGGTTTATGTTGCTACCGCTTGGCACTACATTGGACACAACACCATCAAATGGCGCTCTTACAATACCATAAGAAGCCTCATCTTTTACAGACTTCTCTAAATATATATTTCTCTTGAGTTCTCCTTTTGCAAGCGCTAAATCTGTTTTAATTTGAGAATACTCTTGATAAGACATAGAACCTAACCTGTAAAGCTTTTTTGCTCTTTCGTAGCGAGATTCGTAATATCTTAGCTTCTTTTTAAGAGACTCTATATCCTGAGATATTGCCATAGCTTTATCCTGATAAACTTTTGTATCGATAGTAGCTATCGTTTGTCCTTTTTTTACAAACTCACCGTTTTTTACGTAAATAGCTTTCAAAATCCCGCCTATCGGAGAGCTTACATAAGTAGCCGCTTGATTTTGTACTTCTCCGTATATAGGTGTTTTTATTTGATAAGAGCCGTACTCTACTTTACAAAAAGAAATGTGCGGGGGTTTTATACCTTTTAAGGATTCTTTTTCTTTATTATTGGGCTTTTCACAGGAAAACAGTACCCCAGAAAAAAATAAAATCATGAAAACAATATAAAATTTCATACAAATATGTTACCAAAAACCTATGATATATTAGTGAAAAACTAAGAAGAAAACTGTTCTATAAGCTTTATAGCACCTTTTTTAGTATCTTCGCTAACAATGCCCATTAATCTTGAAAGCTCCTCTATTTTTTCATCTTTTGTCAACGACCTTATGAATACGTTGTCCAATTCTTTTTTTACAAATATATGGTTGGATGAAGCGGCTGCCAAAGCCGGAGTATGGCTTATACATATAATCTGGGCATTTTTTGAAATGTTTTTTAAAAGCTTAGCTATTGATATAGAAGCTTCTCCGCTTGTCCCAGCGTCTATTTCATCGTATATATAAGTCTCGTAATCTCCAAGCACTGAGGATATAGCCAACACTATCCTTGACGTTTCTCCCCAAGAAGCTACTTCGCCAAGTTCTTTCAGGTGTTCTTTTGAATAAGAAGAAAACATAAAACTTATATCATCTATGCCGCTTCTCGATAAGTCCTTTTGTTTTATATATATCTCAGAATAGGCTTCTTTCAAATTTAAAAGCTTTAAAACATTGTTTATCGCTATACTTATCTCTCTTGCCTTTGATTTCCTTAAATTAGAAAGCTCTGATGCCTTATCTAACGTGTCTTTTCTAAGATATTCTATCTCTTTAAAAAGATGCTCTATATTTTCTTTTAAAACTTTTAATTTGTCTAAATTTTCCTTATAGGCTCTTTTCATATCAAACATATCTTCAAAAGACATTCTATATTTTCTTTCCAAAGATTGTACATTAAATATAGTTTCATTTAGCTTGTCTATTAAATCTATGTCTATATACAACTTATAAGAAGTTATAAAAGATACAATATCAAGAAGCTGTTCTTTCAAAGCGTTTAATTTTTCAACAGCTTTTGATAAATCTTCTTTGTAATAAGAGGCTTGGTTTATCTGAGATATAGAATAATTTATCTTTGACATAGCACTTTGGTCGCTGTATTCCAATGCACTTAAAGCACTTTGTAACAACATGTTTATTTTTTCAGCGTATTTTAGTTCCTCAGCTTTTTGTTTTATATCATTGTAAGCCTCTTTGTCTATACCAAGCTCTTCTAAAGCGCTTATTAGCTCTTGGTTTTTTTCAATATCTTTTTCCAAAGATTCCTTTTGTAAAAGAAGCTCCTTTAATAGCTCTTCTTTTTGTTTTAGCGTATCAAAATATTCTACAAACTCCTTTTTTTTGTTTTGAATATCCCTATCTTTATCAAGTATTTCAAGTTGATGGGACTTCTTGAAAATTTTCGACTGGGAAGACTGAGCTTGAAAAAGTATATTCTGACCAAAGACTTCTAAAACGGTTCTTTGATTCGAGGCAATGCCATTTATATAAAACCTGGATTTGCCAAGCTTTGTCTCTCTTCTTACTATATCATCGTTTATTTCGAGTTCTACACAAGCGTTATCAGAAGATGATGGTAAAAGCCCTATACCAAACTTTATGGCATCCATAAGCATAGATTTACCAGCCCCAGACTCACCCGTAATGACATTTAGACCTTCTGAAAACTCTATGTATTGGGATTTTAACAAAAGATAAGACTCTATTTTGACGCTTTTAATCATAAATTTTTACTCTTCTGATAAGCTTTTATAAAAGTTTCCATCAAAGTGCCCTTAATTCCAGATTTTTCGATGTTGTATATGCCCTCAATAGTAGTTCCAGCGGGTGAACTAACTTTCAGCATAAGCTCCTCTTCGGTATAATGTTTTAAAAGCTCTAAAACTCCTTCTATGGTAGATAAAGCTATATCGTAAGATATATCCTTGTTTAAACCCATATAAACTCCAGATAGCCTCATGGCTTCAACAATGCTAGCTATAAAAGCTGGTCCAGAACCCCCTAAGGCTGTAAAAGCATCAAAGTACTTTTCATCAAGCTCATATACCTTTCCGAGATTTTCTAGTATGCTTTTAATGATATCTTTTTTTTCATCCTCACTGTAAAAAGCCATAACGCCCTTTTTAAAAAGTACCGCCAAGTTTGGCATAATCCTTGTAATATAGGCATCTTTTATATGCTCTTTTAATCTTGAAACACCAACACCAGCTAACATGCTTACTACAGATTTTTTACTAAAGTTTATACTAGCTAAAGACGGTAAATCTTGTGGTTTTATAGAAAGTATTACCATATCTACTTTATCTAACAAAAACTCTATAGAGGACGCAAAGCCTACACCATCTTGCAAAACAATGTCTTTTTTTGATAAATCCTTGTCGTAAGCTATTAGCTCATACGAATCCTTTAGCCCAAGAGCAAAAGCTCTTCCCATGTTGCCATAGCCTATTATACCAATCATCATAACCCGTAATAGCTAGCCAAAGCCGCTGATATGGCCAAAGCCAAGACATCTTTTGGTTTTTCACCCTCTATTTTATAATCGTACTGGCTTAGCCTATTATCTAAAAAGCTTGTATCAAAATCTCCCCTTATAAACTCCTCATCTCTTATAATTTCTCTATGAAGCTGTAAGTTGGTGGGTATACCTCTTATAATGAACTCATCCAACGCCCTTTTAGCCCTAGCTATAGCTCTTTCCCAATCAAGAGCCCAAACACATAACTTACTCACCAAAGAATCGTAGTAGGGTGGGATTATATAATCTTTGTATATCGCCGAATCCATCCTAACACCTATACCACCTGGCGAGTGATAAGCGGTGATTCTGCCTGGAGATGGTGCAAAGTTTCTAGTGGGATCTTCGGCATTTATTCTAAATTGTATAGCACATCCTCTAAAAGATATATCGTTTTGCACAAAAGAAAGCGGCTCCCCGTTAGCTATTCTTATCATCTGCTCCACTATGTCAATACCTGTCACCATCTCGGTAATAGTATGCTCCACTTGAAGCCTTGTATTCATCTCTATAAAGTAGAATTCATTGGTGGTTTGGTCTAATATAAACTCTATGGTACCCGCACTCTCATAGCCATATTTCATCATGGCCCTCACAGACATCCCAAGCATTTTGTTCCTTACGCTTTTATCAAGGCTGGGAGAAGGTGTTATCTCTATTATCTTCTGATGTCGTCTTTGGATAGAGCAATCTCTTTCACCAAGATGTACTACGTTTCCATATTTATCAGCCAAAATTTGCACCTCTATATGCTTTGGTTTTTGTATGTATTTTTCTATGAAAATATCCCCTTTACCAAAAAAAGCTAAAGATTCTTTTTGAGCAGATTCAAAGTTCTGTTTTAAATCTTCTTTTTTATACACAACCCTCATACCTCTACCGCCACCACCGTATGCGGCTTTTAATATTATAGGATAGCCAATTTCGTTAGCTATGTCGTAAGCATCCTCTAATTTTGTGATAGGCCCATCGCTTCCTGGGACCACCGGTACACCTAAATTTTTCATTACCTTTTTAGCCTTTACTTTGTCTCCAAAGGTTTCTATTTGCTCAGGAGTGGGTCCTATAAATATAAGTCCCGCATCTATACAAGCTTGAGCAAATTCTGCATTTTCAGACAAAAAACCATACCCTGGATGTATGGCATCAGCCTTTGATTGTTTTGCTATATTTATAATTTTGTTGTAATCAAGATAGGCCTTTATGGGATCCATAGGAATAAGATAGGCCTCATCAGCTTTTTTTATATGTAAAGAGTTAATATCAGCCTCGGAGTATATGGCAACGGTTTTTATATCTAGTTCTTTACAGGCTCTTATGATACGAACAGCTACTTCTCCTCTGTTTGCTATCAGCACTTTTTTAATCATACTTTAATTATATAAAATTTTTTAAGGTATGTTTATCAGAAATTGAAGTTTATTTTCCATAACACTTTCAGGCATGGGTGGGGCTTGTAAACTGCTATCGCATGAAGGGTTTCCCTTTTCTACTTCTAAAAGTCTTAAAGTACCATCTTTATATAAATCAAACATCAGAACACCTTCACCCTTACAATGCTCATGTATATAATGAAAAACAACCTCTAAATAGCTTATAAGGTCGAAATAAGATCCTAGCGTATTTATATCTTTTGGCTTCATGATTTGTTTAGGTTGGTTTTCTTTGGATTGTTGGTTTTGAGTTGTTTTTTGGTTTGAAGGCTTTTCTTTATTTTTTGATGGTTTATTGATATTTTGACTGGGATTCGTAGAAAGCTTTGAAATATGGCCTTTTGAAGATGTGCTACTAGATGATGTGTTATAGCTTTCTGTTGTAGCCCTTTTTGTAGATGGTACTGTAAGGTTATAGTTTATTTTAGGCACCGATTGTCCGATTTTCTTTGACTTTGAAGTTCTATAATGTTTAATATTTTTTATGGATTTCTCGTGTTCTTTCTTAGGTTCTTTTTTTACAAACAGCCTTTTTGCTAGATTTTTATGTGCCAATTCTTGTTTAATAGTAGTTATATATATAGGTTTTTTTGGAGCTTTTAAAGGGATATCTATTTTAACAAAAGCCAAAAGAAAAAAAAGATGTATCAGGATTGACAATAAAAATCCATAAATAAAAAATCTACGACTTTTCATATTTTTGTTTTACAAACTCTAAAAATCCAGGTATCTCAAGGGTAGTGTCTATCCCAAGTATGAACTGATTAAAATCTCTTAGTTTTACCAAGTCTTTTGTAGTGCAAATATAGTTTTTACCATTTTTTAGATCCTCTTTTTTGTAAAAATAATGATCTTTAAAAGTTCTGACATCGTTTATTTTGAACCCTATATCGTTGGAGAGTTTTTCTACAAATCTTAAAAATTGCTCTTTATCTCCTAAAGCACATATCACATCAAAACTTTTTCCTTTTACAGCTTTTATGTCAACGTCTTTAAAATCTTTGTCTACAAAAGCTCTAAAAACTGTTTTTGCTTTAAAAATGGGCTTATCTACATCAAGTTTTGGCATGTCGTAAGATTCCAATCTTGTTATAACTATAGCATCGGCTCTTTTTATAGAGCTATAGGGCTCTCTCAGATTACCCCAAGGCAAAAGATAGTCTTTTATGCGGTTTGCAGGCATTAGCAAAATATCTAAATCTCTTTTTATATATCTATGAGAAAATGCATCATCAAGTATTATCATATTAGAACCAAGCTCTTTGCATGTGCTAGCGCCTTCTACTCTTCTATGAGCTACTACAACCTTTGCATGTGTTTTTAAAAATATCTCTACAGCTTCATCTCCGTAGAGCTCTGTATCTAAAGAACTCACCAACAAGTTTTCTCTGGTTTTTCTTTTGTATCCTCTTAAAATTATACAAGGATTCAGATGGTTAAAACTTTTAGCAAGATATATAGAAACTTGAGTTTTACCAGTCCCTCCTACACTAAGGTTTCCTATAGATACTGTAAAAATACCAGAATGTTTAGCTTTTAATATATTCAAATCAAAAAGCTTGTTTCTAACCCATATCCCCGCACCGTAAAAAACAGAAAACGGAGCCAAGAGCCCCCTTGTAAGTTTCATCTAATAAGTATATCAACTTTTAATTAGAAAGCTCCTCTTGGTTTTGATTTTGGTTTGACATCGTCACAGATTGTTCATAGATTTGTTTTATTATATCGGCTACAAACTGAGCCCTCGGTACTTCTGTAAAGCTTGTTTCTACCTTTGCACGACCATTGGCAGCTATTTCTCTGGCTTGGTCTTCGTTGTCTAAGAAAAATAAAAGCTTTTCTTCTATCTCAAGCCTATCAAGAGGAGTATAAGTCACTATCTCTTGGTCTGGTATAAAAAATCCAGGCAAAGACGCTCTATAGTCTATAAAAGCACAAGAATTTTGAGATATTACCTCGATAGGAGTAAAGCCTATGCTTGATGGGACTATAGAAGGAAAACTTAAAAACGTTATCAAAGAGTTAGCATATATGTTTAAAACATCCTCTTGTGTCTCTGCGTTTATTACCTCTTGACCATCTTTCAAAGGCACCTGAGAATCTCCAAGTATTTTAATATCTATACCTTCTAAAAAGCTTATAACAAAGAGTCTTTTCCTAGCAGTGTTGTAAAGACCTACGTTAACCAAAAAGTTTATATACCCTTCCGGAGATTCATTTCTCCATTTTAAAAACTTCTCTTGTATTTCGTAGTTAAAGAATGGAAGCATATATTCTACAGCAAATATAGCATCTACTTCTGGGTTTCTTCTCATAAATTCACCAACTTCTACAAATACAGGCATAACCTCTTCTGGAAATATCTTTGCACTTTCTTGGACTATGATATTTGGGTCCACTATTGGTCCTGGAAAAAGCACCTTTATCTCTTTTTCTTGAACTGTTGGTCTTTTTAAAAGCTCCTCTGACACAAAAGGGGCTAAAAAGTATACGTTTTGATATCCTACGCTTCTTAAAAAGTCAGCATGCTTCATATCCGTTATCATCTGTATAAAGTTCCTCGAACCCCTTCCGTTGAAAAGCGCTGGATAGTAAAGCATCGGATCTTCCGTGAAAACGCTTATATGTAGAAAACCAAAAGCATCGCACAAAGACACCCTACTGCCATCGGACTCACCGTAAACAAGAGCAGCACCGTTTACATCCATGACAAAAAAAGGACGCTCTTCTTGCAAGAAATTAACATAAGCATCTATATTATTATAATCTAAATCATACATCGCAAGCTCTATACCAAACTGATTAAGCTTTTGGGCCATGCGCTCCACATAATGAGCATTGTAGCTAAGACCAGGTGTTCTTACAAAAATTCCTTTCATAATAAAAACTATTATAAACTAAAATCATATTAAAAGTTTTTGTTGTTAACCTTATATCTTCAGTTTAGTAGGCTTTTAAGGAAAAAGTATTGTAAAATATAAATCTATGGATTACAAAGATACTATCAACTTGCCAAAAACAGACTTTCCAATGAAAGCTAATCTATCAGAAAAAGAACCTGAGATGCTTAAAAGATGGGAAGGTCTTTATAAAAAACTAAGAGAGCAAAGAAGAGGAAAGCCTCTTTTTGTCTTACACGACGGACCACCTTATGCAAATGGCAACATCCACATTGGACACGCTCTAAACAAGATATTAAAAGATATTATATGTAAAGTGGCTTTGATAGAAGGTTTTGACGTAGATTATAAACCCGGATGGGACTGCCATGGACTACCCATAGAACAACAAGTAGAAAAAGAGTTAAAAGCAAAAAAGATAAACAAAGAGAGCATACCAAAAGATGAGTTTAGAAGACTTTGCAGAGAGTATGCCTCTAAGTTTGTAAATATCCAAAAAGAAGAGTTTATAAGGCTAGGAGTACTGGGAGATTGGGAAGAGCCATACCTAACTATGGACCCAAAATACGAAGCCCAAGAAGTAAGAGAGATAGGAAGATGTCTTCAAAACGGTGTGCTTTATAAAGGTAACAAACCAGTTTATTGGTGCATATACGATAAAACTGCAGAGGCAGAAGCAGAAGTAGAGTACAAAGAAAAGAAAGATACATCTATATATGTGAGGTTTGAGCTTTTGGAAGATTCAAAAAACCTTCTAAGACAAAAACTAAATTTATCAGATAAACCTATTTCAATAGTAATTTGGACCACCACTCCTTGGACTCTTCCCGCAAACTTAGGAGTAATGGCTTCTAAGGATATGGAATATGGTGTCTTAGAAGAAAATGGACATCTACTTTTAGTAGAAAAAGAAAGCCTTTACGCAAAAGATAAAGAGCTTATAGCCTTTATAAAAGGCGAAGAACTCATTGGTTTAGAATACAAGCATCCTTTCATCGAAAGAACAGGCAGGATATATCCATCAGAGTTTGTGGAAAAAGGCACAGGAACAGGATTTGTGCATATGGCTCCAGGACATGGTATGGAAGACTACATAGTGGGTTTAAGATACGGTCTTATGCCTTTATCGCCTGTGGATGAAGCAGGAAGGTTTACAGAAGAAGCTCCAGAGTTTATAAAAGGCCTAAACGTGTTTGAAGCAAACAAGGTAATAATAGAACATTTAAGACAGACTGGTTTTCTTTTAAAAGAAGAGGAGATTTTGCACCCTTACCCCCATTGCTGGCGATGCAAAAACCCAGTTATATATAGAGCGACTCCTCAATGGTTTATAGGTGTTGATATTAAAAGCCCAAAACTTCAAAACAAAAGCATAAGAGAGAAAGCCATAGAAGAGGCTAGCCGTGTAAAATGGGTCCCAAAAACTGGCCAAAACCGTATGCTCTCCATGCTGCAAAATAGACCTGATTGGTGTATATCAAGACAAAGATTTTGGGGAGTACCTATTGCAATATTCTACTGCAAACATTGTAATGAGCCACTTTTAGAACCTCGTATATTTGAACACGTGGCAAAGATATTTGAAAACTCACCTTATGGGGCTGATGAATGGTTTAAAAGAAAAGAAGAGGAGCTTTTACCAGAGAATACCGCCTGTAAAAAATGTGGTTCCAAAGAGTTTATAAAAGAAGTCGATATATTAGATGTATGGTTTGACTCTGGATCTTCCCACGCATCTGTTTTAAGACCAAGGGGCATAGAAAAAGCAGACGTTTATTTAGAGGGTTCTGACCAGCATAGGGGGTGGTTTCAAGCATCACTATTAGAATCCGTAGCTTCTTACGGAGAAGCCCCTTTTAAAGCTGTGGTAACCCACGGGTTTACAGTGGATGAGAAAGGATACAAGATGTCAAAATCCCAAGGAAACGTCATATCACCTCTTGAGATTATAAAAGAGTATGGAGCAGATATATTAAGATTATGGGTAATATCAGAAGATTACACAGAAGACATAAAGCTTGGAAAATCCATTTTAAAAAGGCTAGCAGAAGATTACAAGAAAATAAGAAACACACTGAGATTTTTCCTTGGCAATCTATACGATTTTAAATACGAGCTTTCTATACCACCAAAGAAACTTCATCACTTTGACAGATACATGTATGCTTATTCATCTAAAGTGTTTGACGAGTTATTTGGCTTTTATAAAAACCACATGTATCACAGGTTTTACCATAAGTTGATGGATTTTATAAGCGTAGACTTATCTGCTTTATACTTTGATGTTTTAAAAGATAGGCTTTACATGTATAAAAAAGGCTCTTTTGAAAGAATATCTGCCCAAACAACATTGTATTTCTTGCTAAAAAACCTCGTGATACTTTTATCACCGGTGCTTAGCTTTACCTCCGAAGAAACTTATTCTTATATGAAAAGCATAGAAAACTCTTTAGAAGAAAGCGTATTTATGAACGAGTATACACCTTCAAACTTTACCGACGAAGAGATTTTAAAAGACTATCAAAATCTTTTGCTTATTAGAAAAGATGTATTAAAAGCTATAGAGATAGAGCGCAAAAACGATATTATAAAACATCCTTACGAAGCCAGAGTTATCATAGAGCCAAATGAAGAGTTTTCAACACTTTTAGAAAAATACAAAGATTATCTTCATTCTTTATTTACAGTAAGCCAGGTAGAATTTTCGAAAAACGACGGTGAAAAAGGCGAATATACAGGACTAAATATAAAAGTAGAAAGAGCAAAAGGTGAAAAATGTCCAAGATGCTGGTTATATGTAGAAAATATGGTGGATGGTCTATGCTTAAGATGCAAAGAAAACATAAATTAAACAAATTTATTTCATTGCAATTTTATAAGATTTTAATATAATGTTTAGCAAGGAGGTAATTAATTGAAGAGACATGTATTAAGAGCTAAAATACATAGGGCTACTGTTACAGGAGCAAATTTAAACTATGAAGGGTCTATATCCATAGACGAAAGGCTTTTAGAAGCTGGAAATTTTGTATTGTTCGAAAAAGTGGATATATACAATGTAAACAACGGAAATAGATTCTCTACTTATGTAATACCTGGTAAGTCAGGTGAGATAGCTCTCAACGGTGCAGCAGCAAGACTTTGTATGCCGGGGGATATCATCATAATAACAGCTTATGCAGAAATAGAAGAAAAAGAACTTAACAGTTTCAAACCTTATCTTGTTTATGTTGATAGTCAAAACAACATATTGGAAGTAAAAAGAGACATGAGCCATGTCTTTGCCTACTGAAGAAAATGTTTGTTTTGACAAGGTACCTTCGGTTTCAGCCGAAGAAGCAAAAAGTCTTTTAGAAAAGGATAAAAATTACATGCTCTTGGACGTAAGAACAAAAATGGAATATGATAAATGGCGCATAGAGGGTGCTAAACTTTACCCTTTGGATACTCTTATGAGAACTTACAAAGAACTTGATAAATCAAAAAAATATTTGGTTATATGCTTAAGCGGTGGTAGAAGCGCTTGTGCTACATATGCTCTTAGACAGCTCGGTTTTGAGGCTTTTAATATAAAAGGTGGAATGTTAGAATGGCCCTACGAAACGGTGGGCAGCTTTGATGATTTATGAGACCTATTTTATTAGAAATAGAGGGATTTTTATCGTATAAAGAAAGGACTATAATAGATTTTTCAGAACTTTCTTTGTTCGCTATTACAGGCATGACTGGTGCTGGCAAAACTAGTATAATAGATGCTATAACATTTGCTCTGTATGGAAAATGCCCGAGATTTGAAAAAGGAGCCTCTAAAGAAGATTATATATCAAAAGGAAAAGATTTTCTTCGAGTATCTCTAACATTTTCTTTAAGAAACAAAATATATACCGTAGAACGCTCTTTAAGAGCCGGTAAGAATATATCGTTGTCTTTTAAAGAAAATGGTAAAGAGCTAAGAACAGAAGAAAAAAACAAAGTAAGAGAAGAGCTTCTTCAGAAAATTCTTGATATAGACTATGAAACCTTTACCAAGATAATAGTACTCCCACAAGGGGAATTTGCAAAGTTTATAAAACCAGAAAGGCCCCAAGAAAGAAGAGAAATTATCATCAAATTAAGCAATTTAGATAAAATAGACAAAATAAAAGAGTTGGCATCATCCAAAAAGAAAGATATACAAAACGAGATAAACGTAATAAACTCAAAAATAGAAAGTTTAAAAATAGGAAACGAAGATTTAGATGAATTGGAGAATACTCTAAAAGACTTTGAAAAACGACTAGAAGACGAAAAAAACGTTAAACATACGCTCCAAGATAGACTAACCAAAGCCGTAAAAAAAAGAGAGCTTATAAAAGAGTTAGAAAAAGCCAAAGAAGAATATGAAGTGTTAGAAGAAAAAAAAGACCAAATGAGCGCTCTAAAAGAACGCATAGATTTCATAAAACCAAAGCTTAGCCTAAAATCTGATATAGAAAGATATATAAAACTAAAAGATAATATAAACCATATATCCCAAGAACTTAATACAAAACATGAAAAACTTCAAGCGTTAGAACAAGAATATCAAAAGCTTTTGGAGGCTTTTAAAAGCATAAAACAAGAATACGAAAACACAAGAGAAAAAGAGCGTAGAATAGAGAAAGGTTATGAGATAGTTGGAAAGTTAGAAAACACTATATTGCTAGAAGATTATATAAATCAAAGAAAGCTAGAGATAGAAAAAATAAATCAAGAGCTATATTCATTATTTTCCGAACTATCCAATACGTCTGAAAAAATAAGTCAATACGAAAGCGCTTTGTCAAAAGCGGATTATCAAGATATAGAAAAAAAATTAGAAGAGCTTACAAAGACACTTAATCAATTAGAAATAAAAGAACAAGATATGATCAAAAAGTCAAAGGATAAAGAAAGACTTTTAAAAGAGATATCCACCCTAGAAGACAATATAAATAAATATAAAAAGAAACTTAAGATTATAGAAGACGATATAAACGCACACAAAAATGAGATGATTTTATATCACAGTAGCATGCTGAGAACACTTTTAAAAGAAAATGATATTTGCCCAGTATGTGGGGGTATTTATCAAGAAAAAGAGCATGTCATATCAGATAGTTTGGAGAATATAGAAAACTTAGAAGAGAAAAACAATATATTAAAAGAATTTGAAGACCTTAAACATCAAATAGCTTCATCAGAAAGTATTTTGGCATCTAAAAAAGAAGACCTTGCAAAATTAATTGAAGAAATAGAACCTTTAGAAAAACAGCTTTTGAATAAAAAAAGCATAGAAACCAGCATAAAAGAACTAAAATCTAAGAAAGAGGCCCTAGACAAAACAAAGGAACTTTTGCAAGAAGAAAAGCTCAAGAAAGATAAGCTGGAAAATCTAAAAGCGCTTCAAGAAAATAGGAAAAGTGACATTGAAAAAGAGATATCCGCAAAAGAGCAAGAGTTAAAATACAAAGAAGAAGAGCTGATATCTTATGGGGTTACAGAAGAACATTTAAAAAATAAGAAAAACACAGTGGTATCTTTCAAACAAACGATAGAAAAGCTTAAAAAAGACATACAAAAGGCAAAAGAAGATTACGAAAGATATCAAAAGCTTTTAAACAACAAAGAAAAAGAAAGACTAGTTATCCAAACCGATATATTATCTTTAGAAAAACAAACAGAAAATATCAACAAAGAACTCTCAGAACTAGACCAAAAGCTATCATCTTTGGAAGATAAAGAAAACATATTGGAAGAGCTAAAAAACCTAAATATATACGAAGAAACCTACAACGAATATACATCAAAATTAAACAATTTAAAAGGGCTAATTGAATCAAAGAAAAAAGAAATCGATCAGATAGACGAAAATAGCACACCAGAAGACCTAAAAGAAAACCTAAACGTTGTAGAGGAGTCTATAAGCAATTTAAACAAAGAAATAGGGTCTATAACTTCCAAAATAAACCAAATAAAAGAAAACGAAAAGAAAATAAAAGATTTACAAAAAACCTTAGAAGAGCTTGAGGGTAAACTAAATGTATACGAAAGGCTTGAGCACGATTTAAAAGGCGATGCACTTCAAGCTTACATATCCCAAAAAATCATAGAAGAACTAATAAAACACGCAAACATATACGCTTCAAAGATGGATTTTCCTTATACGTTTAAAGTAGAAGAAGCCCCCCGAGAAAAAGATAGTATAGTAGTAGAAGATGCTTTTGGAAATATAAGACCAGTTAAATCTTTAAGTGGTGGAGAAACTTTTATAACATCACTTTGCTTTGCATTAGCTTTGAGTGAGACGATAGGCTCTAGCTATCTGCAATCTCTTTTTATAGATGAGGGTTTCGGTACTCTTGATAAAGAAACTCTTGAAAAAGTGGGAGACGCTTTAGAACTTTTAAGTCAAAATATAAACAAAATGGTAGGTATAATTACTCATGTAGAAAGCTTAGCGGAAAAATTTACCAATAGAATTATAGTGACAAAAACAAAAGATGGTGGTTCAAAAATAGAAATAGTATGATACATCATCTTCCTTTGATAATAGGTATGCTTGTAGCTATCATAAGCCCTATTCTATCTTATTATATAAAGATACCGTTGGTTCTAGTAGAGTTTATCATAGGTATATTATTTGGGACAATTTTTGAGAAAGATATTATAAACGCCAATTCAGTGGCTTTCTTATCTTACATAGGATTTCTTATTTTGATGTTTTTAGCTGGCTTTGAAGTGGATTTTGACTTTATAGAAGAGCTTAAAATAAGAGAGATTGTATTTATTTTTTTATATGTTGTTATGCTAATTCCCTTCGCATTTTTAAGTTCCAGTTCTTTTGGATTAGGTACCCATTATATGATAGTAACACCGCTTATCTCTGTGGGACTTGGACTTCCTATACTAAAAGAGTCAAAGATAGCTAAGACAGAATTAGGCCAAAAGCTTTTAATACTAGGAAGTATAGGTGAGATAACCAGTATATTTTATATAAGTTTTGTAAACGCATTTTTAAAGTTTGGATTTATTGAGGCAGCCGTTAAAACCGGTATCACATATGTAATTCTGATATTAGCTATATTTTTTGCAAAAACCATCAAAACAAAAATAAAAAAATATAGAAACGTTGTGAAAAACATATCGCTAGAAAACACACATATATTTATTAGATTAGCGTTGTTTGTAACATTTATATCAGCTTCTTTGTTTGAATTAATAGGTATGGAACCAATACTTGGTTCTATGCTTAGCGGTATGGCGCTGGGATATGTAATAAGAAAAAAAGGAGTTATAAACAAAAGTTTTTATGATATGGCTTTCGGCTTTTTTGTACCACTATTTTTCGTATATACAGGTTTTAGCTTAAACATAGCCAGTGTTAGCAAAAATATTATAATAGGTGGTGTAATGATAGGGGTTATCCTGCTTGTAGCTAGATTCGGTATTTCTTTCATATTGCTTTTTGCTGGTTTTAAAATAACAGAGCTTCCTATAGCAAGCGTATTTACAAGTTTTCCTTTTACGCTATTAATAGCATCTATAAAAATATTATCCGATACGAAATATATAACACCAGAACAGGGCGTAGGTATACTTATAGATACTTTGTTTACTTCTTTGTTCTATCCGATAGTTTTTAAATTCATATCTAGATTATATGTAAAAGATGAATATGCTTGAAGGTCTCATTATAGGATTTACAATGGGAATAATATACTTCGGCACGTTAAGAATAAGAACAAAATTTATATTTGGTAAAAAATATCTCTACTATGTTGGATGGATAATTTCTTTAATAATATTTTCTTCAATATTCTTATACTTAAATAGACTTATAGTTTTTGATACGATGTATTTTCTTGTGGGTATATTTATAGCTCAGATATCTGTTGTAAGCTTTTATTTTATTAAAAGCCAAAAACAATAAATTTTATATGGACCAATAGTTTTTAACAAAAAGGGCTTCTAAAGCAAAATTTGCAAAGAAAAAAAGAGGCGCTATCACGCCATTCAACCAAGGATAATCTTCTAATAAATCAGCAAGCGCAATAAATATAGGCACACTTATATAAGATAACCTAGCAAAGGCACTAGTATTTATGAAAATCCCTCCAAGAGCCCACAAGTATTCAAGCAATATAAGAGCAGAGAATAAAGTGTAATGCATTGGTAGTCTATCAATAGCCAAAACTATTATAATTACATAAACTATCATTACTAACAGGTTAACAAAGTGGTCAAACTCGTATACCCCAAGTGGTGTCGATATAGGATGAGACGGTATATCGTGAGGTATAAGCATTAGTATATTTGATATTCGTTTTAAAAGAGTAGGTCTTCCCCACCAATCTTGAGCATGTATAAAAGCTATAGGGTCTTTAAATTTGTAAAAGCTATACAAAACAAAAGCAACAAGTCCCCAAATAGATAATATAGTATAAAAAACGGCTTTTATAAAATCTACTGTTTTCTTGTTTTTAATAATATCAAAAAATATCACCACAGATAAGAATACTGCCAATGGCCCAAACAAAGTACCAAGACCTGCCAAAAAACTAGCTAAAAGATATTGATTTTTTCTAAGAAAATAGAATACGCTTATAGCAAAAAAGTTTAGAGCAGATACAGGGTAAGCAGACATACCAAAAAAAGAAGAAGGATAAAAAGCAAACAAAAGAAGAACCATGTATATGGTAGTATCTTTCTTATTTAAATCCTTCAAAAGTAGATATAGAATATAAATAGATGCGCCCTGGAAAACAAGAGAAGGTAATATATACAAAAACGATATATCTTTACCAACAAGCGAGTGTATAAATTTCATTATAATGGGGTAACCTGGGAAAAAAGCTATTGTAGGAATGTGCACAGTTGAGTTTCTATATCCATAGACTGCTATATGAGTATACCAAACTGCATCCCAATGCATAAAATGATTAAAAAAAGAAGGTTCATATTTGAAATGTACAGGATAAGGCCTTCCATAGTGTGGTTTTAAAAGATTTACAGAAAACCACGCCACCATGAGGGTCCAAAAAAACCACGATATAAAAAATATAAAAATTTGCATCAGGATTTATTTTCTAAAGCTTGTTCTTCTTGACCTTCTTCTTTGTCTTCACAAGAACATTCTGTCTTGTCTTCTTCCCAATGAGTGCAATCTACATCTTCTTCAAACATCTATAACTTCCTTTCTTGAAGGAATATAAACATTTTTATCTCTAAGTTTCTCTTTTAGCACAAGCATCTTATCCTCTTCACCGTGTATAAGATATATATTTTGAGGATTGGCAGCATTTATCCACTCTATAAGCTCTTGTTGATCTGCATGAGAAGAAAAACCGTTTACTGTATAGATTTTTGCTTTTATGTTTATAGGCTCTCCCATAAGAAAAACTGGATTTTGCTTTTCCAGTATCCTTCTTCCAAGAGTCCCATGGGGTTGATATCCCACAAACACTATAGCGTTTTGTTCTTTGTAAGCATGGTGCCTTATATGATGTAGTATCCTACCACCAGTTAACATGCCACTACCAGCTATTATTATAGCACCTTCTTGTATATCATTTATTTGTTTAGATTCTTCTATGTCCCTTACCATAGTAAGATATGGCAAATTAAAAGGGTCTTCCCTTTGCATGATTTCATAGGTCTCTTTTCTAAAATACTCTTGGTTTCTTAAAAATACTTTTGTTACACCTATAGCCAATGGCGAATCTAAAAATATTTTACACTTAGGCAAAGAACCTTCTTCGTAAAACTCTCTTAAAACATACAAAATATCTTGAGTTCTTTCAAGGGCGTAACTTGGTATAAGGACATTGCCGTGTTTGATAGTATCTTTTATAATACTTTTAAGCTCTTCCTTAGACTCTTCAAAGCTTTTGTGAAGCCTATCCCCATATGTACTTTCTACATAAACTACATCAGCCTTTGACGGAAGCGAAAAATCCCTAACTATAGGCTTACCTTTATTTCCCAAATCCCCTGAAAATACTATTTTCCTATCTTTATATTCTATTTCATAAAAACACGAGCCCAAAATATGCCCTGCGTCTTTAGGAGTTACTTTTAAATCAAAGATTTGGTAGCTTTTATCATAAGAAAATATAGGCTCAAAGTGCTCCATAGCTTCAAATACATCATCTTCATCATACAACGGTTCCAAAGGCATATCTTTTAAAGTACCTCTTTGAAACCTTTTCATGTGAGATTTGTAGTTTTCTAGCATTACTTTAGCAGTATCTAAAAGCATCAATCTCGAAAGTTCATATGTAGGCCTTGTACAGTATATTTTACCACTAAAACCGTTTTTTACAAGCATTGGTATACGACCGCAATGGTCTATGTGAGCGTGTGTTAAAAGGACAGCATCTACTTCTTTTGGATCAAAGCCAAGATCTTCCGATTTCTCCTCGTCCACTCCTTGAAAAAGACCGCAATCCACAAGTATTTTCTTATCCTCTAACAAAAGCATGTGAGCGCTACCAGTAACCGTTTTGGCAGCACCGTAAGAGATGATTTTCATACACTCTCCTTGGGTTTCATCGTAAGTTCCACATAGATATCGTTTTTAAAATAATTATCCAAAAGCCTTAAAATATCGTTTTTGTCTACATTGTCTATATTGCTTTTAAAATATTTAAAATAGCTTATATCTTTTACTACCGCAGAAGAAAATCCCATCAAATCGGCTTCTGACTCAGGATTTTCCAGCACAAAGTCTTCTTGATTCAATATTTTTTCTTTGGCTTTTTGTATATCTTCATCTTTTAAGTGAGATATTTTTTCTAAAAGTTCAAAAACTTTGTTTTTGAATAAAGTTACCTTATCATAATCCGTTATGGCAAAAATTGTATAGTTGTTGTCTTGTTTATGAGCACCGTCCTGACAAGAGTAAGAATAAACTATACCATTTTCCTTTACCTCGTTATGCATAAGAGAAGTTCTACCACCAGAAAAAATTTGATCGAATACTACAAAAGGATAATACATTTTCTCACCTATATTTGGAGCATCCCACCCTATAGCGTAATAGGTTCTATCTATCATCGGATCCTCTATGAGTTCTTGACGAGGAAATTTCTTAGGCGGTTCTGGTACATATATAGACGGTCTTATATCGTTTTTAGGTTGTTGAGAAAATATATCGTATATGAAATTTATATCTTCATCAGAAAGATTACCAGAAACACTTACAGTCATGTTTAAAGGCTGATAGTAGGAGTTGTAAAAGCTTTCAAGCATTTCTTTTGTAAAGTTAGATATTGTATCTTCGTAACCTATTATTGGGTACATATAGTTTGAAACTTTATAAAAAAGCCTATCAAAACGTTCAAAAAACCTAGTAATAGGGCTATCTAAACCTCTTCTAAGTTCCTCTATTACAATAGGCTTTTCTTTCTCTATCATATCTTCTTCGAGCTTTGCTCTAAGAGTAAGGCTTTCAAGAATATCCACAGCTTGTTTTAAATAGTTAGAAGAAATGTTTATATAATAGTAGGTAAAATCTTTAGAAGTAGCAGCATTTATTTGGCCACCCAAACCCTCCACCAATACATCCAACTCTCCATATTCATATCTCTCTGAACCATTAAACAACATATGCTCTAAAAAATGAGCCATCCCTTTTTCTTTATAGTCTTCGTAGCTTGAACCTACACTAAACCAAACTTGTACAGAGACCGATTCTACATCTTTTCTTTTTTTTATAAAAACCTTAGAGCCATTTAAAAGCTTATGCTCTATTATATCAGCTATGTACTTCTTCATTCTCTTCTACTATATGTACTTCTATATCGTTATCCGCTAACCTATTAATAGCATAAAAAGTCTTCTTTATTAGCTCTCTCTTACCTCTTATAAAAGAGCTATCATCATCTTGCATCAATTTTTCTGTGTACTTAACAGCAGTATGAACAAGCTCATATTTGTTACTAACTTTTTTAAGAGCTTCATAAATATTAGGTCTCAAAGACATCACACTTACCTCCTTCTAAGATATTTATTATATCATCCTCTACATAATTCTTATGCTCTAAAAAATATTCTCTTCTAGCCTTATTGCAAGATATAATAGATTTAATCATATCAACTGTTTCATCCACATACCTATTTACCACTATAAAATCAAAGTATCTAGCACAAGCTATTTCTTTTTTAGCAGACTCAACCCTTTCCAAAGCATTCTTATCTTCAAAGTCCCTATTTTTAAATCTAACATAAAGCTCTTCTAAAGAAGGCGGCATTAAAAATATCAAAAGAGCATACGGAAAAATATTCTTTATGCTTTTGGCTCCTTGTATATCTATTACCAACAAAGCATCAAAGCCTTCTTCTAAAATAGCTTTTATGCCTCTAATAGGTGTGCCGTAATAATTTCCATATACATTGGCGTATTCAACAAACTCATTGTTTTTTATCATATGTTCAAACTCTTCTTTAGATACAAAATTATAATCTATACCTTCTTTTTCGTTTGGCCTTTTCGGTCTGGTGGTGGTAGTTACAACCCTTTTTACATTTTTCATCTCTTCTAAAAGCTTTAAAGCTATAGTGGTCTTTCCAGCTCCAGAAGGTGCAGATAATACTATTATATTACCCATGGAACATATCTTTTAATATTATATCAAATAAAACATTTGGAAATATACCGAAGAAAAATACGCTTATTAAAAACAAACTTACGCCTATGGTATCAAATAGGCTAAGAGACAAAGATTGATTTTCTTCGCCTACTGGGTCTTTGAAGAACATATACACTATAAGTTTTAAATAATACCCAGCCGCTATTATGCTACCAATTATAAAAAGTACCGCAAAAAACCAAGCATTTGAGTTTACAAGCCCTAAAAATATACCAAGTTTACCTACAAAGGTTGCAAAAGGTGGTATACCTATTAGAGCAAATAAAAATAGGGCTAAAGAACCGGCTAAAAAAGGGCTTTTTTTGTGAAGAGCTTTATAGTTGTTCATGTCGTGGGTCCAGTTTTCATTTTTTTCCAATATAGAAAGCACTAAGAAAGCACCAGCAGTGGCAAAAGCGTAAACTATTACATAAAACATAGTAGAACTAACAGACAATACATTGTATTTAGAAAAACCTATTAAAAAATAACCAGCATGTCCTATAGAAGAGTAAGCAAGCATCCTTTTGGCAGAATTTTGAGCATAAGCTACCAAATTTCCCCAAAACATGGATACAACACCTACTATACCCACTATATAGCTAAAGTTGTTTATTATAGGAAATACATAGCTTGCAAGCAAAAATATTACAGCATAAAAGCCTATCTTTGGTACCGTTGATATAAATGCAGTAGTAGAGGTTGGAGCACCTTCATATGCATCGGGAGTCCAAAAATGAAAAGGAGCTGCGGATACCTTCAAAGCAAAAGCTACAAATAAAAATAAAGAGGCTAAAGCAAAAGCTGTATTTTGATTTACAGATACGCTTATAATATCAAGGTGGGAGGTAGCACCTATATAAAAAGCGCTTCCAAGACCAAAAAAAGCAGTAGCCATACTACCAAGCACTAAGTATTTAAAGGAGGCTTCTTTCGATACATAATCATCTTTTAACATACCAACCGCTATATACATAGAGATAGAGGCTAGCTCTAAACCAGAAAGTATTACTACTAAATTCTTCGAAGAAATCATTATGGAAAGCCCAAGAGCTATTAGAAGAAAGGTATACACATTTTCTAAAAATGTTTTCTTGCTTTTAAAAAAGCTTACAGATGTAAATATTACAAAAGCACTCAATATATATATAACACCTTTTAAAAGCAAAGAAAATGCATTTATATCAAGCAACCATTTGGTAAAGGTATAACCTTCTAAAGAGTATTTTATTGCCAAAAATCCGCTTGTAAGACTTATCAAAAAGCCCAAAAATCCTATGAGGTCAAAGCTTGGAAGCACAAGCTCTATCAAGATAAGAGCGATTATCCCTACTATCACTATAATATCTGGATATAAGGCTTTCATCAAAAGCTCCCTATTATTATCTTTGATGTTTGAGATATTATATTAACAAAATTATAAGGCATTATACCCATTATAAAAGCTCCAAAGAGTATAAGGACAAAAGGTATTATGTGGTGTATTTCAAGGTCCATAGTGTGTTGAAGTTTTTGGATTTTAGATTCAGATAAAGAGGCCGATTCTAACATAACATTTTTATACATATATAAAAAGTAAGCTGCACCCAAGACCATACCAACACCAGCTATAATAGCCCATATTGGAAAATACTTAAAGGTTCCAAGCAGTATTAAAAACTCAGACACAAACCCAGAAAAGCCTGGAAGGCCAATAGACGCCAAGCCACTTATCATAAACAAAATGGCAAAGTTTGGAAGATATTTTGCTATACCACCCAAATCAGACATCTCATAAGAGTGGAATCTATCGTATATAAAACCAGCAGCGTAGAAAAGAGCAGCAGAGCTAAGACCATGAGCTATCATCATATAAGAGGCACCATTCAGAGCGCTCATAGACAAAGCAAAGGTCCCAAGCGTTACCATACCCATATGGCTTATAGAGGAGTAAGCAATGAGCTTTTTTATGTTTGTTTGAGATATAGCCATCATGGCAGCATATACAATAGCTATCACGCTAAGCACAAACATCACAGGGATAAATATTTTAGAAGCTTGTGGAAAAAGCGGCAAAGAATATCTAACAAAACCAAAAGTACCCATTTTTAGAAGTACCCCAGCCAAAACCACAGAGCCAGCCGTAGGAGCTTCCACGTGAGCATCTGGAAGCCATGTATGAACAGGCCACATAGGAACTTTTACGGCAAAACCTATTCCAAAGAGCACAAACAAAATAATTTGAAGCCACAAAGGATAGGCTATATGCTTATGAAAATCGTATTCAAAAGATATATGACCACTTATAAAATAACCATACACAATCATTGTAGCCAAGCCAAGCAACAAAAACAAGCTACCAAAAAATGTGTATATAAAAAATTTATTGGCAGCATATACTTTTCTATCGTGTCCCCAAAAACCTATTATAAAATACATAGGCACAAGCATACCTTCCCAAAATAGGTAAAACAAGAACAAATCAAGAGCAGAAAAAGTACCTAAACAAGTGGTCTCAAGTATCAAAAACAAAGCATAAAATAGATTTGGTTTTTCTTTTACTTTTATAGCCCAGATAAACACTGTAAAAAATATAAGTGCGGTGAGAGTAAACAAGGATACACCAAGACCATCTAAACCAACATCATAATTTATACCAAGAGATGATATCCAAGGAACTGTAGTTCTATAAAGAAAATGATGGGCATTGGGGTCAAAGTTAAACAAAAGTATTAGACTTATAATAAAAACAATACCTGATAAAGCAATAGATACCACTTTAGTAAGCCACTCGTTCCTAAAAAGCGAGACGATGAAAGCACCTACCAAAGGTAAAAATATAGCTATATTAAGAAGACTAGCCATTTAGGATACCCCCTTCAAAGATTACTAAGATTAAAAGCAAAAATACGCAAACTACACCGTAAAGCATATACAAAGCATAGTAGTTTAGCTTACCATTCTGCAGTTTACTAACTGGTTTACCATAACTAGCGGTAGCGTTTGCCAC